>ONAE01000062.1 GCA_900315695.1 uncultured Prevotella sp.
ATAAGAAATTGAAACGGTTTGTTTCGTTTTACCCAAGAGCATTTCTGCTCTCGCTTCTTGTACTACTTCTGTCTATGTAAATCTTTCAAAGAACTCTTTTTCTCATGCCTCAACCCAAATTTTTAGGCGAAAGCGAGTGCAAAGGTACAACAAATATCAATACCACCCAAATTTTAAAGCAAAAAAATTCCCGAAACTGCAAAAGTTTTCGGGAATCATTACAAATTGAGAATTTCTTTATATATTATATATAATGTACGTGCGAGGAATTATTCGCGACGGCCAAATATTCTAAGCAAGTAAATAAAGAGATTCACGAAGTCAAGATAGAGTGTCAGCGCACCAAGCAGAGCCAACTTTTGTGAAGCCTCACTGGCATCAGGTGCCATCTGCAGCATGTTTTTGATCTTCTGAGAATCGTAAGCGGTAAGACCTACGAAGATCAGCACACCGAGATAGCTGACAATCATCTGCAGACCAGAACTCTTCAAGAAGATATTCACAACAGTAGCGATAATGATACCGATCAGTGCCATAAAAAGAATCCTACCCATAGAGGTGAGATCTTTCTTCGTGGTATAACCGATCAAAGCCATCACGCCGAAAGTGCCTGCTGTGATAAAGAACACACTGGCAATGCTCGACATGGTATAGATCAGGAAGATCGACGATAGCATCGCACCATTAATCACTGAATAGAGGACAAACATCAGCGTGGCAGTAGTCAACGACAGACGGTTGATGGCCGCACTGATACCTATCACCAAGGCAAACTCAGCAATAACCAGCCCCCAGAACAGCAACTGATTAGAGAAGAGTGCCATCTGTATTCCCGGGCTCGTAGCCACGCCATAAGCAGTAGCACCCGTAATCATGAGCGCTAATGTCATCCAAACATAGACCTTCCGCATCAATGCCGGGAAGGCAGCCGACATCGAGAGACCTTGCTCACGAGTCATGGCATCAAAATTCAATTCGTTATAATTCATACTCATTCTTATTATTCGTATTCAATGTATATTTTGCAAATATGATGCCACAAAGGTACACATTTACATTTAATAAAACATAAAATGAAGAGAAAAATACCTTTTAATTAGCATTTTTGATTCTTTTTCACTAAATTTGTACCCAAGATAAACTATAAATAATACGCCTATATATGAAAATCGGACTATTTATCCCCTGTTATGTCGATGTGGTTTTCCCAGAAGTCGGTGTTGCCACATACAAGCTACTCAAACATCTTGGTCTCGATGTAGATTACCCCTTGAACCAGACATGCTGCGGACAACCGATGGCTAATGCCGGATTTGAAGCACAGGCCATCCCCCTCGCAGAGAAATTCGAAGAGAAGTTCAAGGGCTTCGACTATGTGGTAACGCCATCAGTCAGTTGTACGGCATTCATCAAGTTGAACTATCCGCGCCTGCTGAAAGGCAAGACGGAATGCGAGACTGCCAAGAAAGCGATGGATGTGGTGGAGTTCCTGCACGATGTAATCAAAGTCAATCATCCGTTGGGCACCTTCCCCCACAAGGTGAGTCTTCACAACTCCTGTCATGGTGTCCGTGAGCTGGGACTGAGTTCGCCGAGTGAGGAGAACGTGCCAAAGTTCAATAAAATCAAAGATCTGTTGAATCTGGTAGAGGGTATCCAGGTTTTGGAGCCAGAAAGACCCGATGAGTGTTGCGGATTCGGGGGCATGTTCTCGATTGAAGAGACAGCCATCAGCGCGCAGATGGGACTGGACAAGGTTCAGCGCCACATGAAGACTGGTGCCAGATTCATTACCGGACCTGACTGTTCCTGCTTGATGCACATGGCCGGTGTGGCCAAGAAACAAGGTCTTACTATTGAATTTAAACATGTAGTAGAAATTTTAGCCGCAGGGCTATGAAGGATTGAAGAATAGAAGGATTATGAGTACATCACATAGTAATGCAGCAAAGGAGTTCTTAAAGAACCAGACATACGCCAAGTGGCACGATGCCACTTTTTGGGCAGTACGTACGAAACGTGACAATATGGCATACGGACTTGAGGAGTGGGAACAGTTGCGTGAGAAAGCCAGTGCCATCAAGCGCCACACCATTACCCATCTTGACGAATATCTCGACCAGTTTGCCACTAAAGCCGAAGAAAACGGCTGTATCGTACATTGGGCCAAAGATGCCGATGAGTTTAATGAGATCGTCTATGGCATCCTGAAGAATCATGATGTCAAGAAGCTCGTCAAATCAAAGTCGATGCTGACAGAGGAGTGCGGCATGAACCCCTATCTCGAAGCCCATGGCATCGAGGTGGTTGAGACCGACTTAGGTGAGCGCATTATCCAGTTGAAGGGACAGGCGCCGAGTCATATCGTAATGCCGGCCATCCACCTGAACCACGACGATGTGGGCGAGCTGTTTGAGGAGAAGCTGGGCAGTGAGAAGGGGAACCACGATCCCACCTATCTGACATACGTAGCCCGACTGAGCTTGAGAAACGAGTTCCTGACAGCTGATGCCGGTATGACGGGCGGTAACTTCGGCATCGCAGAGACAGGCGACATCGTGGTTTGTACCAATGAGGGCAATGCCGATATGTCAACCTCTTGTCCGAAACTCCACATTGCCGCCATCGGTTTGGAGAAGATCATCCCCAACTACGACTGCCTGGCCGTGTTCCAGCGCATGCTCTGCCGTGCGGGCACAGGTCAGCCCACCACCACGTTTACAAGTCATTTCCGCAAGGCACGTCCCACTGCCGACCAGATGCACATCGTACTGGTAGATAACGGGCGCAGCGAGTGGATAGGCAACCCAGAGCACTGGGAGGCCCTGAAGTGCATCCGTTGCGGTTCCTGCATGAACACCTGTCCTGTCTATCGTCGCAGTGGCGGTTACAGTTACAGCTACTTTATTCCAGGTCCCATCGGTATCAACCTCGGTATGCTTCGTGATCCACAGAAGCACTCGGGCAACGTGAGTGCCTGCACCCTGTGTAACTCCTGTCAGACGCTCTGTCCTGCCAAGGTGAACCTGGGTGATCAGATCTATCTGTGGCGCCAGCAGCTCGATGAGTTCGGCACAGCCAACCCACAGAAGAAGATGATGTGCAAGGGTATGAGCATGGTTTATGGCAGCGAGGGTATCTATAACTTGGGTACAGCACTGGCTCATTGGGCCAATCTCATCCCGTCGCCACTGATCAACTGCGGCCTGAACCCGTGGGCAGAAGGTCACGAGATGATGAAGTTCCCGAAGGAGACCTTCCACTCATTATGGAAGAAGGGAAAGGTGAAGTAAAGGTAAAAAGGTAAAAAAGGAAAAAAGTGAATACCCCATGAGTAACAAAGAAGATATACTGAAAAGATACAGGGCGAATGTCAGAGAGAAGTATGACATGCCCGACCTGAGTGATATTAAGGCCATCACCTACCCTGACCCGCTGGTGCAATTCATCACGATGACAGAGAATGTAGGTGGTCACGTCATCGAGGTCAAAGAAGGCCAAGACATCAACCAGCTGATCAAAGGCCTTTATCCCGATGCCAAGGAGATAGCCTCCAACCTGCCAGAGATCACCATCGCCACACGCAATCCCGATACCGTAGGGCGTGCCCGCGACCTGAACGGTACTGATGTGGGGGTGATTCGTGGTCAGTTTGGTGTGGCAGAGAACGCCTGTGTCTGGATTCCCCAGACGATGAAGGAGAAAGCCATCTGCTTTATCTCCGAGAATCTGGTGATTCTGTTGCCGAAGAGTCAGATCGTGAACAACATGCACGAGGCCTACAAGCGCATCGAGTTCGACAAGACCTACGATGGTTACGGCACCTTTATCAGCGGTCCCTCAAAGACGGCTGACATCGCACAGGTGCTGGTCATGGGTGCCCAAGCCGCCCGCAGCGCTACTATTCTGCTCTTGCCAGAATAAGCAGCCTACTTAAAAGCGTTGAGAAGTGATATAATCTGGTCTGTTTCCGCCTCAGTTAGAGCCTGATGGCAGGGGATGGAGAGCTCCTGGTCGTGGATTTTCTCAGTGACCGACAGCGAAAAATGATGCAGCTCCGGGTAACAACGCTGCTTGTGAGGCGGTATGGGATAGTGGATTTGCGTCGCCACACCATGATCTGTGAGGTATTGTTGCAGTTCGTCGCGACGCTCGCAGAAGATGGGAAAGATATGCCAGACGGAGTCGCGAGGAGCTAGAACAGCCCTCAAGAGGGGATTGTTGACTTCTCGCTGATAGCGAGCGGCAATCTCCCTGCGGCGCTGGTTGTCGGCATCAAGATACTTCAACTTCACATCGAGCACAGCCGCCTGAATCTCGTCTATCCGACTGTTGCGCCCCACATAGTCGAAAACGTATTTCGAGGAAGCGCCGTAATTACCCAAAACCTCAATCGTACGCGCCAAAGCCTCATCATTGGTTGTCACAGCACCAGCATCACCAAGGGCTCCGAGATTCTTCGCAGGATAGAAGCTATGTCCTGCCGCATCGCCCAACGCCCCCGTGCGTGTACCTTTATATATACACCCATGCGCCTGGGCATTGTCTTCAACAAGTTTCAGATGATGCTTTTTGCAGAGGTCACCGATATGATCGGTATAGGCACAGCAGCCATAGAGATGCACAATCATGACAGCCTTAGTGCGAGGAGTGATGGCCTGTTCTATCAGCATATCGTCAATCTGCAAGGTCTCCCACGACGGTTCTACAAGAACAGGCTTCAAGCCGCACTCGGTGATGGCGAGAATCGAGGCGATATAAGTGTTGGCAGGTACGATGACCTCATCGCCCCGTTGCATGACGCCCATTTCCAGATAGGCTCTAAATATCAAGGTGAGCGCATCGAGTCCGTTGCCACAGCCGATGCAATAACGCGTACCGATATACGCGGCATAGTGCTGCTCGAACTGACGCGTGGCCTCGCCTTTCAGATACCAGCCACTATCAAGCACACGACTGACAGCCTGACGAATTTCTGCGTCATAAAGATGATTGATAGTTTTCAGATCAAGATACTTTATCATAATGTCCACTTATACCAGTCGTAACAAACGCCCCGTCCGCCAAAGCCTTCTTTCTGATAAATCAGTTGCTGATTCAGATAAGTGCCTTGGTTTTCTGTAGAGATGCCAAAGTCAAAATACGCATGCTGTTCTAAGGACTGTCGGATAACCACATCGAACAGCAAGTCCAAGGCATGAACTTCCCTACCTCTTGGACTGGCTGCAATATATTGCGAGTGTACCACACGATTCGAGATGTAAAGCACACTCCCACCGATGGTTTCAAGACCTTCCTTGGCAACAAACAAACGGATTTGCTGAGGGAAACGTTGATGCAACAACGTGATTTCTTCAAGCGTATGAACAGGACTCAGTCCATACCGCGCTTGTAGATTGGCTGACAGGATCTGCCAGAACGGCTGATAATCCTCCGTTTCCTCGATCACCACCCCAGCCTGCCGAGCCTTTTGGGCACCGCACTTTCGGATGCGATACCACGCATTCTGATGATGGCGGGAGATGGTTGACGACAAACTGCGTGTGAGGCGGACATCACAAGTCTCCGCCATCGCATACAGATCTTCTTCCGAAGGCTGTTCATGATAGATCCAAGGCACAGGCTTATACACAACTTTCCGAATACCCTCAGAACGCAACGTTGCATTCAACAACCTGAAGATCTCCATCACCTCAACCGCAGTAGCTCTCTCATTCATCACCAACCCGCCATAGGTCAGTCCCTGGTGCGAAAAAAACGTATCACCATCCACATTGGCAGGCAATAGCGCATACAGCTTTCCTCGGCGAAAAAACAACAGCGAATGATCCTTAAAACGGTCGGCATGATAATCCATATAGCGGCGATCGAAGAGGAAAGTCCCATTCTTCGACGCCGCTACAAACTGGTTCCATTCGTCAGCAAACGCTGGCGTATATCGTCTAATCTCTAAGCTTTGCATAGGGATCCGTTCCGAGGACGGTCTTTGCCAGACGCTTCGCCTTATCGCGGAGGGCAACCACATCATCGCCCACCTCACCGTAGCAGAGCACTACACCCATGCGGCGCCCCTTATGAGCCTCGGGTTTTCCGAAGATGCGGATACGTGTGCGATCCTCCTTCAGTGCATCCTCAAGGTTATAGGGCAGCAGTGAGCGGTCCACAGGCGTCTTAGCCTCTACCGGCGAGAGGATCACAGCCGAAGCACCGGCATGCTCCAGATGGATGCCGGCGATGGGCAAGCCCAATACGGCACGCAGATGGAGCTCGAACTCAGAGAGGTTGGTGGTGTGACCCAGCGTCACCATACCCGTGTCGTGCGGACGTGGTGAGAGCTCAGAGAAGATCACCTCACCCTGCTTGGTCAGGAAGAACTCCACACCCCAGATACCAGCACCCGTGAGCGCCTTCGTCACCTTGTCGGCCATCATCTGAGCCTGTTTCAGTGCCTCGTCAGAGATCTTATAGGGTTGCCACGACTCACGGTAATCGCCCGACTTCTGAACATGTCCAATCGGCGGACAGAACAGTGTGGGCCAGCCGTGCTGCTGGGTGACGGTGAGCAGTGTGAACTCAGACTCGAAGTCGATGAACTCCTCGATGATCACTTCCTTCACGTCACCACGCGAGCCCTCCATCGCCTCCTTGAAGGCCGTTTCGAGCTCACCCTCGTTATGCACATAGCTCTGACCATGACCTGAAGAAGACATCAGGGGCTTCACCACACATGGGAAGCCGATCTCATCGGCAGCAGCCTTGAACTCCTCGAAGGTCTTGGCATAGAAATACTTGGCCGTACGCAACCCCAGCTCCTTAGCGGCGAGGTCACGGATGGCACGACGGTTCATCGTGAAGTTCACGGCACGGGCAGACGGCACCACCTGGATGCCCTGCTCCTCGAACTTGAAGAGACGCTCCGTACGGATGGCCTCAATCTCAGGCACGATGATGTCGGGCTTGTGCTTGTTGACGACTGCCTCGAGGGCATCACCGTCGAGCATTGAAAACACCTCACGCTCGTCAGCCACCTGCATCGCAGGCGCATTGTCGTAACGGTCACAGGCAATCACGTACTGTCCAGCACGCATGGCGGCTATCACGAACTCCTTACCGAGTTCTCCTGAGCCTAATAACAGAATCTTCTTCATATTTTTATCTTTTACTTTTTTACCGTTTTACCTTTCTAAGGATTGTTTAATCATTTGCCATTCTGGGGTGACGGCGAGCTTACGCACACACTGGTCAATCTTCGCCATCGCATCTTCTTGCGAGAGTTTCAGCTCCTTTGCAATCTCCATCAGCGACTTGCGCTCACAGCCAAAGAGTCCGTAGTAATGCGTCACAGCCTCTTCCTCCTCTGGGGGAAGCAGATAGAGCAGATGCTCCAGATAGTGCTCCATCTGAGGCGAGATGCTCGTTGGCTGCATACCAATGCGCACCAGAAAGCTGTGCAGTTCGCGCGAGAGATTATCTGTTGGCATACATATTATCGTAATACTTCTGATAATCGCCCGAGGTCACATTATCCAGCCACTCCTGGTTGTCAAGATACCAGCGGACGGTCTTCTCGATACCCTCCTCAAACTGGAGTGAGGGCTCCCAGCCGAGTTCTCTCTGCAACTTGGTAGAGTCAATCGCATAACGCAGATCATGACCGGCACGGTCGGTGACAAAGGTAATCAAATCCATATCCTCGCCTTCCTTTCTGCCCAGCAGACGATCCACCGTCTTAATCACCACCTTGATGATGTCGATGTTCTTCCACTCGTTGAAGCCACCGATATTATACGTATCGGCAATCTTGCCCTCATGGAAAATCACGTCGATGGCACGGGCATGATCCTCTACATACAACCAGTCGCGCACATTCTCACCCTTACCATAGACAGGCAGTGGCTTGCGATGGCGGATGTTATTGATGAACAGCGGGATCAGCTTCTCGGGGAACTGATAAGGACCATAGTTGTTTGAGCAGTTGGTCACCACCACGGGCATGCCGTAAGTGTCGTGATAAGCCCGCACAAAGTGGTCCGAAGAAGCCTTTGCGGCTGAATAAGGTGAATGAGGATTATACTTCGTGGTCTCCAGGAAGAACTTGTCACCGTAGGCCAGATGATGCTCTGCGCTCGATGCGGTCGTGGTGAATGGAGGTTCGATACCCTCTGGGTGCGTCAGTTCCAAGGCGCCATACACCTCATCGGTAGAGATATGATAGAAGCGCTTGCCCTCATACTTCTCAGGCAAGCTCTCCCAATAGAGCTTAGCCGCCTGCAGCAGAGAGAGCGTACCCATCACGTTGGTCTTCGCGAAAGTGAAGGGATCCTTGATCGAGCGATCCACATGACTCTCAGCAGCCAGATGGATGATACCATCCACCTTCTTGTCCTGCATCAGCTTGTAGAAGGCATCGAAGTCGCAGATATCCATCTTCACAAACTCGTAGTTGGGTGCCTTCTCGATGTCCTTGAGATTAGCCAGATTACCTGCATACGTCAGTTTGTCGAGGTTAATGATGTGATACTCGGGATACTTGTTCACAAACAGGCGCACCACATGACTTCCAATAAAGCCTGCGCCACCAGTAATTACGATTGTTCTTTTCATATTCTATCCTAATGTTATAACTTCTAAATCCTTAAATTCCTTGCCGTCGATGGTGAGACGGATCAGCGTTCTCTCCTTATGCCAACCCTGGATGCCAGCAGCCCCAGGATTGATGTGCAACAGACCCAGCGTCTTGTCATACTTCACCTTCAAGATATGCGAGTGCCCTGCCACAAACAGCTGCGGCGGATTGGCAAAGAGCGTCGAGCGTACGCTGAAATCATAGTTGCCGGGATAGCCCCCAATATGCTTGATGAGCACATCCACATCCTCCACCTTGAATCGGTTCAGCTCACGATACATCAGTCTGAGGTCTCCCCCATCGCAGTTGCCGCATACAGCCCTGAACGGACGGAAGGCAGCGAGCCTCTCAGCCACCTCAACACTGCCGATGTCACCTGCATGCCAGATCTCATCGCAGGGCTCGAAGTAGTGCAGATACTTATCGTCCCAATAGCTGTGCGTATCGCTCAGGATGCCAATCTTCTTCATAACTCAAATCGTTTGCGGATAAATGTTGCGATGATTTTCTCTGTCTCCTCAAATCCCAGTATGCTGGCGTCGATACAGAAATCGTAGCTCTCGGCTGCGCCCCACTTTTTACCGGTATAGTAGTTGTAATACTGAGCCCTGCGACTCTCCACATGTTCTATCAGCTTGCGGGCATGGTCTGCATCCAGTTCCTTCACCTTCGAGATGATATCCACCCTGAAGTCGATGGAGGCCGTGATGAAGATGTTCACCACATTCTCGAAGTCTCTCAGTATATAGTCAGCACAACGGCCCAGGAACACGCAGCTGCCCTCAGCAGCAGCCTTGCGGATAGCATCGCTCTGGAACTGGAACAGGCTCTCTTGCGAGAAGTTGGAGCCATACATGCTGCTACCCGACAAGTGTGGTGACTGCACATTAAACAAGCCACGAATGAAACCTTTCTTCTCGTCGTTCTGCTTAAAGAACTTCTCAGAGAATCCACTCTCCTTAGCAGCCAGATTCAGCAACTCACGGTCATAGAACTTCGCATCGAAATCCTGTGCCAGCATCCGTCCTATCTCCAGACCGCCTGCCCCAACCTGTCTGCCAACATTAATAATTATATGCTTCATCTCACTTCTTGATTATTCTCTCTCACTTCTTTGAACTTCTTCATATACCACATCAGCATCGGTATCGTCATGGCAAACGAGCCGAAGTCACTGGCAGGCATTGAGTACCACACACCGTCAAGATCCCAGAACAGCGGGAAGACGTATACCATCGGCAACAACAGGAACAACTGACGTGACAGC
This sequence comes from uncultured Prevotella sp., assembly GCA_900315695.1. GTDB lineage: Bacteria > Bacteroidota > Bacteroidia > Bacteroidales > Bacteroidaceae > Prevotella. The sequence continues at coordinate 9,894 of ONAE01000062.1, forward strand.
GACAGGAAGATTGACACCTTCACTTTGCCGATACTCTGGAAGAAATGGGTGATGGTAGCCTGCGAACCTACCACGAAGAACACCAGCATGTCGAGTTTGATACCCCTTGCCGACATGTCCATCAGGGTGGGATCGGTCGTAAAGATACGGGCAATCTCCCTTGGGAAGAGCATCGAGAGTGCCCAACCTATCAGCAAAATCAGTGTCGCATAGCCAATGGCCAGGAACAGACAGCGCAACATGCGGTCATATTTCTCTGCACCGTAATTATAGCCCACAATGGGTTGCATACCCTGACACACGCCCATCACGAACATAAAGAACATCATCACCACCGAGTTGGCTATCGAGTAAGCACCCACAGCCATATCACCGCCATAGCGCACAAACTGGTTGTTCATAATGATCACGATGACACAAGAGGTAACGTTCATCAGGAAAGGCGATATACCAATGGCAATGATACTCGTGACCAACCGCTGCTTCAGCTTATAGATGCCTCGTTTCAGGTGCAGGATCTCCTGTTTGTCGGAGAACAACCACAACTGCCAGCACATCGCCAGCGTTTGCGAGGTGACCGTCGCTAAGGCAGCGCCTCGGATGCCCCATCGGAACCACCATACAAACATCACCACCAGCACGATGTTCATCGCCACCGTAAACAACACGGAGTACATCGCGTGCTTGGGCTTTCCTGCCGCTCGCAACACAGCATTCATACCAAAATACATGTGAGTCATCACATTACCCAACAGGATGATCGTCATAAACTCCCGGGCGTAAGGCAATGTCACTTCGCTGGCACCGAAGAAATACAGGATAGGATCGAGGAACAGCAGACTGATCACCATAAACGAGAAGCCAATAATCAGGTTCAGCGTCATGGTATTACCCAACAGGTTCTGAGCCGTTTGATAGTCTCTCTGTCCCAGCTTCACGCTGATACTGGCACTCGAGCCCACACCCACCGCTGCGCCAAAGGCAGCACTCAGGTTCATAAACGGGAAGGTGATACCCAAGCCCGCAATAGCTTCCGGCCCTACAATCTGTCCGATCATCGCACGGTCGATAATATTGTAAATGCTTGAAGCCGACATGGCCACAATAGCAGGCAGGGCATACTGCCAAAGCAACTGCCCCACAGGCTTTGTCCCCATTTCCAACGCCGCTTGTTTACGATTATCCATTCTTACTTATATCAATACGCATGCTCATCATGCACAAAAAGGGTCTTGATGGTGAGCCAGATGATGCGGATGTCTAGCCAGATACTCCAATGCTCCATATACCAGATGTCACGCTTCACGCGCCCCTCCATCTGCCAGAGCTCCTTCGTCTCACCGCGATAGCCCGTCACCTGCGCCCAGCCCGTCACACCGGGCTTCACGAAATGGCGCACCATATACTTATCAATCAGTTGTGAATACATCTCCGTATGCGCCAGCATGTGCGGCCTCGGCCCCACGATGCTCATATCCCCCTTCAGCACATTCCAGAACTGCGGCAGCTCATCGAGGTTCGCCTTACGCATAAAGTTGCCGAAGGGATATTTCCGCGGGTCGTTCTTCGTGGCCTGCACCTTGTCGGCATCCTTGTTCACATGCATCGAGCGGAACTTCAGACAGTAGAAATCCTTGCCATCCATACCTGTGCGCAGCTGTTTGAAGAAGATAGGGCCAGGACTCTGGGTCTTGATGATCAACCAGATAATCGGGTACAGGAAAGCCGTCAGAAACAGGACCACCACCGACATGACGATGTCGAACACACGCTTCACGAATCTGTTCACAGGATTCTGCAGCGGGTTCTCATAGGTGGTGTAGATCTCGATATCATCCAAAAACTCACGCTTCAGGTTCAGACCGATCGACTCCACCGACACAGGCACGTAGTAGAACCTCACCACCTGCTGGTCACACAGCTTGGAGATGCTGCGGATCACATCCTTCTCCTTTCGTGAGACACAGAGATAAAGCTCCTCCCCCAGATGCAGTTCCTCCGGATGGGCCATCCCCTGCAGAAAGTCATCGAGCGATCCGAGCCTCTGCAGGTCGCCGATCGGCGCGCCCAGTTCCCTTTTCGTCAGTCGCTCTATCTCGAGGGTCACCTCCTCCACGGACTTCTCACCATAATAGCCCAGCACCTTGTAACCAAGCGTCATATCTTTCATCAATTTCAGGTAGATGCCGATCAGTTCGGGATCCGAGCCCACCAGCGTCACCGTGCGGGTATTTCTGCCCGCCTGACGATACAGCTTGATAAACCAGCGTTCAAACAGCCTCTTGAGCACCAAAAGCACAAAGAAAACCGTACCCATCTCGAAGATCAGCCATCCGATGGGCAGGCCGTATGCAAACACCTTTAGCAACAGATACGTCAACAACGCCTGCAGACTTATCATGCCAACCATACGTCTGAGGATGTCTCCGGCCCCGACGACTCTCAAATGGATGATCGTCGAGAACTTCAGCATACTGAGCATCAGGGCAATATTGCTCACAAGGGTAAATATCTCTAACTGTCCCTTTTCCCAGGTAGCCATCCGCCAATGCAGGAAGGCGAATACCATAACAATGACATTCATCAAGACGAAGTCGCCTATGATGACTATCCATTTGATAATTTCGTTCGATTGGTTATTATTCCTCATTACAGCACCCACTAATCCGACTAAAAAAATCGTCGTAGTCACATTCCGGCTGCAAAGGTACAACTTTTTTCCGATACCGCCATACATTTCCCCTATTTTTCCATCAAATCCCTCGGTGTTTTAGACCTTTCAAGAAGCCATTTCCATACTGGAACAATCTCAATAGTGCCATGCTTATCGTTGATGGTTTCCTCTTCGTCATAAGTCAGAATCAGTCTCCTTTTAC
>ONAE01000064.1 GCA_900315695.1 uncultured Prevotella sp.
AAGAGTGATTACCTTCTCGTAATACAGTCTTTGCTTTTCTGTTCGATAATACTTCATCTTGTTGACTTTTTATGAGTCAACTTTTTCCAGGATAAGACAGCGTGTGCGTGGGCGGGTTTCTACCTCTCTTTTAGAAATCGTTTTAGCAGAAAGGCAAGAAAATAAGGAAAGGTATAGAACTGGCCATTCCAACCTATGTTTTTATAACCCAGTTTCACACCATATTTCACTTCGTGATACGAGTCCCATTTAATGAGGTTATTCAACGAAGCCGTTGCGCCATCCTTTGCCTTCACCTCTACAGGCACCAACGAATCGGCATCACGTACAAAGAAGTCCATCTCCAGCGATGGATTGTCGTGCTTGTAGAAGTACAATTGTTCGTAACCGGATTTACGCAACATTTCGCCTACTATGTTTTCATAGATAGCCCCTTTGTAGGTTCCAAAGTTCTTGTTAGCGCGAAGGTCCTCTTGTGCTTCCTCGTCGAGTGAGCCAATAAGCAAGCCCGTATCGTGATAATAAAGTTTGTAGAAGTCTGTGTTGTAATTGCCTTTCAGCGGCAGTTCCACGCTGTTCAGGCAGTAACATACGTTGACGACACCAGCTTCTTTCAGCCACTCTACGGCTCCGATATATTCACGATTCCTGGCACCCTTGGCAATCTTTGTAACTTGGTATTTCTTATTCTCTTTCGCCAGGAAAGTAGAGATGTGATTATAAACAGCCAGAATCTTTGCCTTATCTGTCTGCTTGGCGTATTTGGTGATATCCTCCTCATAGTCCTTCAACAGTTGACGCTGCAGTTTCAGAGTGCCTCCATAATGGCCATTATCAATATACATCTTCACCACCTCAGGCATTCCTCCCAGGCTCATATAGTCACGAAATACATCTGTCATCGTGTCGAGCTCAAGTTGTGAGAACGGTTGCAGGTTCTTCATGTGCTGATAAAGGTCTTCTATCTGTTCTGGTGAATAACCTTTCGCCCAAAGAAATTCCTCAAAGTCCATCGAGTGCATCTCATAATCCTCTTTGAAGCCGACAGCATTACTCTCTATTTCTTCATAATAAATGCCCATCAACGAGCCTGAGCAGATTACATCGTATCTCCCATCCTGACAGAACGACTTCAGCGATGTCGCACAATCGGGGCATTTCTGCAGCTCATCGAAGAATATCAGAGTCTTATGTGGAATGAATTCCCATGAGGGCTCAAGCATAGAGATATTCTTGATGATAGTATCCACCTCATAGCCATTATCAAAGATGGCTCTGAATTTCTTTTGAAGTACGAAGTTGATTTCTATCACCGAATCATAGTTGACCTTACCGTAAGCCCTGACAGATTCTGTCTTGCCAATCTGACGGGCACCCTTCACAATCAATGGCTTTCTCTGTGGATTGTTTTTCCAATCCAAGAGATACTTATCAATCTTTCTTTTAAGCAGTTTCATACCCTAAAATCACATTTTCGGCTGCAAATATAAGCAAAAAATCACATTTTCGGATATATTTTGGAACAAAAAATCACATTTATATAATTTTTCGCTATTTTTCCCGATATTTGTTTTTGTCATCTCGAGGGAAGTCGGGATGACATTTTTTTGTTTTTTATTTGTTGTTTTAGAATTAATTTCTTATCTTTGTACCCAAATATGAAGAAGCTGATTGATCTCTATAAGCAATGGAAGGGGGCAGAGCCTGCCCACGTCCATCAGTTGACAGGGGCGGGTAGTAACCGTTCCTATTTCAGACTGACAGATCAGGAGGGGCAGACGGTGATCGGCGTGATCGGCACGAGCCGCGATGAAAACCACGCATTCCTTTATCTGACAGAGCATTTCAACCGCCGCAAGCTGCCCGTGCCGCAGATACTGGCTGCCAGTGACGACCAGCTGCGCTACCTGCAGACCGACCTCGGTTCCATGTCGCTGTTTGATGCCGTGCGCGGTGGCCGTGAGGCCGGTGGCCGTTACACGCTGAAGGAGCAGGAACTGCTGCGCAAGACCATCCGTGAGCTGCCGAACATCCAGATTCGCGGTGCCCGTGGCCTTGACTTCTCGAACTGTTATCCGCAGGCGGAGTTTAATGTGGATAGTGTGCTCTTCGACCTGAACTACTTCAAATACTGTTTCCTGAAAGCCACGGAGCTCGACTTCCATGAGCTGAAGCTGGAGGCCGACTTCCGGCTGTTTGCCAAGGATCTGACGACGGACACGGACAATCCCGTGCCTGAGGTGGAGAGCTTCCTCTACCGTGACTTCCAGGCACGCAACGTGATGCTCGACCAATCAGGCAATCCTTATTTCATCGACTATCAGGGGGGCAGGAAAGGCCCATATTACTACGACCTGGCTTCCTTCCTCTGGCAGGCCTCAGCCAGATATCCCCATAAACTGAGGCGTGAGCTCGTGTATGAGTATTACAACTCGCTGAAGAATTACACCGAGGTGCCTTCAGCCCGCCATTTCGCTGCCCGCCTGTCGCTGTTCGTGCTGTTCCGCACCCTGCAGGTGCTGGGCGCCTACGGCTTCCGTGGCTATTACGAGCAGAAGAAGCACTTTATCGAGTCGATCCCTCCTGCCATCCATAACCTGCGGGAGTTGCTGGCCAGTTCGACACAGTTCCACTATCCCTATCTGATGGATGTGCTCCGCCAGTTAACCGAGTTGCCCCAGTATGCCCAGATCGAGACCACGGGCAGTCGTTCCGACGGCTACAAGACCACCGACCTGAACCCTTATAAGACCCACCCGCAGGACGGACCGGCCACCTTCTCTAAATATGATGCACAGGGACCGCTGGTGGTGCGTGTGTTCAGTTTCTCGTTCACCAAGGGTATCCCTGAGGATGAGAGCGGCAACGGTGGCGGCTATGTGTTCGACTGTCGTAGTACCCACAACCCCGGTCGTTATGAGCCTTATAAGCAACTGACGGGACTTGACGAGCCGGTGATCCGTTTCTTGGAGGATGATGGCGAGATCCTGACGTTCCTCGACTCCGTGTATAAGTTGGCTGATGCCCATGTGCGCCGTTATATCCAGCGTGGTTTCACCTCGCTGATGTTCTGTTTCGGTTGCACCGGCGGTCAGCATCGCAGCGTCTATTCCGCCCAACACTTGGCAGAGCATATCCACGAGAAATTTGGCATCGAGGTGCGCATCTGTCACCGTGAGCAACATATCACGCAGACCCTGGAGGCACGACAGTCTGACACCTGATCGGATGCCGTTTGTCGTTGTCTGGCTCCACTGTCGCAACAAGTCGGAAAAAAAAAGAGGCTATTGCTTGGATGCAACCTCATTTGATTGTACCTTTGCGGTAAACTTTAAAAAATTAGATAAGTATGGCATTAATAGCAGCACTTGAATTTGGCGACAACAACATCGGCCGTTACTCCAAAAGTTATTTGGTGTCTGATTGCCGTTTTGTATTCAATCGCCCCTACAACTCATACCGTCCTGAGGGGATGGCCCGTTGTGAAAGATTGGAATTGGAGGTTATCGCTCCAGGTAAGAACGACTTGAACCTGTTTGACTGGTACGACAAGCAGGGTGTGCAAAGCGGACGTATTGTCATCAGCCTGGCCGCAGAGGCAAAGTTGGATGAGAAAGACGCCCAGATCATCTATTTCGAGGATGCCAAGTGCTTCTCGCTTTCAGAGAGTTATAACATCAATTCCTCACGGCGTCGCTGTTTGAAGCTCGCCATCGAGGCAGAGACGATCACTGTTGATGATGTAGTATTCCAGCATATATAATTATTAAGGTTATGGCAACACTATCTAATGAACTGAAAGCGGTATTGTTCAGGGAGAACTTCCTGGATAATCCCAGAAATGTGCTGAAGGAGAACTGTCTGGTTATCCAGAATTTCTCATACGAGTGTGAACGCATGCGTAACAATTCCAGTGATGTATATGGTGCTTCAAAGCCCGTCATCCTTAGTTTTACGATCCGTGTCAATTCTCCGTTGCATGCCAGAGAACTTTACCGTCGTCTGGCCTTGAACGGACACTATGACTATTCGATCCTGTTTAACGTGACCTATGATGCCAACCAGCGTCTGAAGGATTTTGAGGACGGTATGGTGGTGAACGGCTACGTGGTGAGCGTGGAAGAGCAATATAACAGTCTGAAGGACGATGACGGTCTCGACAAGCAGATGATGCTTGAAGTGAAGCTGTTGGTTCGCTCAACCATCTATATGGGCAGAGAAAGACAGAATGATTTAACAAGTGTATTCATCCATTAAAATATTAAAGATATGGCAGAATTGAAGGATAAATTACAGGCAGCATTTGATAAATTTTCAGCATTAGATGAAAAAACAAAGGCAGCAATAGAGGAAAAAATAAAGGCAGCAATAGAGGAAAAACAGAAAGGTCTTTTATCATTGGAAATTGTCGATGTGACTGGAACAAAGGACAAATTTGGCAAAGATAAGGAAAAAGACAGAATTTTTATGACTACGGGCTCATCCCACTGGGAAGGCCATTGCTATTATAAGGTGGATTGGAAGAAAAGGACTGTTGTTTCGACAGGATTGGATACTACTGAAACAAAGGAGGAAAAAGGCAATGGTAACTTGCAATTTGCACTGAATATCCTGAACGTCCGTTTTGTTAAGAAGATGTATAGCCCGAACGAGATCCTTGTAGAGGTTCAGATGGCACCGGGATCAGAGGATACGGGAGACGTCGATGGTGATGTAACCTATATCGCCAAGGTAAAAAAGGATGTATTGGAGGCTTCGTTTATTAATAAGAAGGTGGTCTTGAGGTGTGAAGGCGAAGTTGTCTGCAATGACTACTATATTCATGAGATCATACCTGTGTATAAATCGGATGCGATGTATGTCACGTTCAGGATATTCAGCCCTGACTATTTGTTGACACAGTCGGAGTATTGTCGCACATTTGTTGGTAAGAAGCTGGGTTCTGATATCCTGGCTAAGGAGATCTCTAATTATCTGCTGCCTTATGACAGCTCATCGAATGTGTCTGTGGTGACCGACAATATGAAGCATATCAAAAAGAATGGTGCCGAGCATTTGTTCCCCTATCTGGTGCAGTATAATGAGAGTTTCTATGATTTCCTGAAGCGTACCACCAACCGTTGGGGAGAATTCATGTATTATGAGGATGGTAAACTGAATATCGGCTATGCGGGCGGAAGTGCACCTGATGGTTGCATGGATAAAGTTGATACTGTCACCTATGAAGATCTGACCAATAATCTGCCTGAGCAGAAAAAGGTAGGTATATTTAACTCAGAGGCTCCCATCGATAAGCAGATTTTGGATAATCCTATTAAGAAAACGGATTATGACATTGTCAGAAATCAGATTAACAGTCTGGGTAATACAGACATAGGCGGTGATGTCTATGTCATGAAGAAGCTCGCAGCCTTATTGGGTAACGACAAAACCATTTGGTCGTTTCTCGTAGATCAGGGCGTTGATGACACTATTGCTTATTTGATGGCAAAGAAAAATAGTGATGATCTGAATGATGCCTACGATCAGACATATTTTACAGACAAGAAAAAGGATAATGTGGTGTTTCTTGACGCACAGTACAATAGCGATAAGAATCAATTGAACCTCTTCTCGGAGATCACGCCTATCCTGAATCTTGAAAATTATGCCAAAATTGTGAAGAAAGAGGTCTGCTCAGGACGAAACGCCATTGTGTTTGATTTTGATACCACTTACCCGAACATCAAACTGGGTCAGATTTTGACGTATGACAACCAGAAATATCTGGTTGTTCAGGTGGAGGGCTATCAGCCGCAAAAAATGAAGATTGTGAATAATGAATACTTCGAGCATGTGGTTGATACAAAAAAGGTAGTCTATAAGGTTACAGCTATCCCTCAGAATCGAGTGAAAGATAACCCCAATGATACTGCAGTGACTGATACGACATATTATCCTCAGGTAATACCCGAAGGACATGTCAGACGCTCTGGTGCACAGTTGGCTAAGGTGGTGGATGTTGATGACCCCAAGAGATGCAATCGTGTACGTGTCAAATTTGACTGGCAACAGTCTGATTCTGACGAATCAATTCCATCACCGTGGCTCATTTATACTAGTACGGCAGCTACTTCTGGCAATGGTGTTCATGGTAAACACTATAAAGATGAACTTGTGTTAGTTGACTTTGTGAGTGGTAATGTCGAACGTCCTTATGTGGTGGGTGCCGTAGAACCGAAGACCCCTGTTGCTTTGCAGACCAATGACATCGTGTATAAGACGCCGGGTGGACAGTCCATCAAAATGGGTGATGGCTACGGTGCAGGCCTGGCTGCCTTGTTGGCATCTTTTAACCCAGGTACGAAGATGCTTCAAGGTTTCTTCCCAACTTTTTCCTTCGGAGATTTTAAAGCAAATAAAAGCTTGGAGGGTAGTATTGAGATGGGTGATAAATATGGTTTCTGGAGTATTAAGGGATGCACCAACGATCGTAATATCACTATCAAATCGCCTTGGGGTGATGTGAAGATCAATGCTTTCACAGGCATAACCCTCAATGCGCCGAACGGTGATATCAAGATCAAGGGTAAGAATGTATCGATTGAGGCTGGTGGTAACCTTACACTGACTTCAGGTAAGAACATCAAGCAGAAGTTCCTGATGGATGGTGAGGATATCAATCTTGTATCCATCGCGTCAACGATCACAAAGACGGTCACCTCAAAGGTTGCCTCGATGTTGGTTAATATCACTGACCTCTCGCTGCTCCGCCATTTCTGTGAGGTATTCTTTAAGCCTGTGGAGGGTAAGATACAGATTACGTCAGGCCGCTATCTGATGTTGGAAGCTGGTGGCAAAAAGACTGGTTATCCGATCGAAGCCTATAAGGACTGCTTTAAGGGCTTGAAATCGGAGGACGATTCAAAGACGATGCTCTGTGTAGAGTCATTTGAGATGGTGAAAGGCCTTGTTAGCCAGAATTATGAAAGCCAACGGTTTCTTTACAATGCTGCCTTAACGTATAAAAATCGTCTGGCAACATTAATCAACAATTGTAAAGATAATGGTGCGGCACAATGCAAGGGGTTGGACGATGTTATCACGGCTCTATGGAATGATCCTACTCAGGATGCGAAGACACTTATGGCATTTGAGGGCTTGTATAGGGATGTGAAGGAAGATGATGACGTTGATATTAATATCATAAGAAAATTCCTCCCTGCACTGGGTCAGGTGGCATGGGCAAAGATGGATGAGCCGGCTTTCAGGCAAAAAAGATGGAAAGACGCTATTGGCCAGCAGAAACTCTGCAAGAATGATATTGTTAAAGCGGTGGAAAAACTTGCTAAAAAGATTGGTGATCTGAAGGATTTCCAGCTCATAACAGCTGCTGATAAATATAAAGATCTGAAAGCCGTGCTGACAATGGACAATCTGCCTGATAACTGCCTGCTAAAATCACTTAAGGGCAATGATAATTATAAGAAATTCACAACTGCATATAGCCCTCAGGATGATGAAAAGAAGCAAGCTTACAGAAAGATCTTCATCGCCTTGGTGAATAAGTATAAGTTTGAACGTTCTGCCATGGAAGGTGGTGGATTGCTGACCCAACCAACAGTTTTCAATGAGCCTGCTTACGACTGCTCTGATGATGATTGGGGAAAGTATGTCAAGAGCATTCAGACTCTCAAGAAGAAGGATGATAAATCCACCTTGTCGAAGGTCGGTTCTGCGGTTGGCGATGCCATTCTCGATCCATTAAAGAGCTGTTTCGACATTAAAGGCATTGTGAACGCTTTGGATGATTGGACCTATGGCTCCAGCAAGAAAGGCGAGATTCTCTTTGGAACATCCGATGGTACGATGGTTCTTGATAAGAATATCTATCGTGCCAACGTGGGTGGCGTGAATAGTGAAAGCGGAAATCCCAATGACCCTCAAGGCAATGGGCCTGCCACTAGAGTTAGAAACGCAATGTTAGGTTAATTTTATAAGGAGAAAGATTATGGGTTATATATTTGATGATTGGAAGCAAATCCTGAATGACTTCCAGAGCAGCGTAGAAAAGGATCTCGCAGAGATTCATAAACAGAAAGAGGCCGTTCAGCAGATGAAGACTGAAATCTTTGACCGTCTGGATAATGGTAAGTATATTTGTGACGAGCATCGTATCGTGCTCTCGGCACCAGAAATTATCATCGGTCATGTGGATAAGAGTGGTGACCTGAAAGGTGGTAGTAAGGTTATCATCCGAGGTACGGAGGTGAATGTAGAAGGCGTTGGTGAGGCGGGTACTATTATTAACCGTGCTCCCGTGATTCAGCAAACGGCGGTCGATCCCGGTATCGACGGTCAGGAGGCAGTAGTCTATCCCCATTCCGCCGTACTGACACAGGCTCGTTCGGTAGTGCTTCAGAGCAATGATGCTACGGATGCCTTCTCCCAGTCTATAGCTGTGCCGGGCGGTAGTGGTATCTCCATCCATGCCGATCAGGTATTGGATATTGACGCTTCGGTCTCCAGTGAATTGCGTAAGGCCGCTATTGAGGCTAATGTAGCTGCCTTGAAACAGAAGAAGAGCGACTTGAAGAGTGTTACAGATCAGCAGAAGTCTGACATTGAGCAGTTCTTCAAAGACCTGAAGGATCTCATGGACGACGAGGAGGAGAAGAATGATGGCTTTATGAACACCCGTGTGAATCTGGTGGACATAGAAAGGAATCGTGCAAGTGTGGAGAATATCATTCCTGCCTTGTACCGCCTGACCATCAACTTCATTCACGGTGTGTCGCAGCAGGCAGAGCTGAACCGTCAGATTACCGCCTTGGAAGCTGAGAAGGATGCCATCAAGTCGGGTGATGACTTCAATAATAATACCACAGGTGCTCAGCTGTCGCTGAATGCTGAAAGCATCAATCTGACAACGGTAGATGGTGACGGTAACCTACGTAAGAACGATGGTGCCGGTATCAATGTCTGGACGCCTCAGATGGCTGTCGGTATGAATCAGGCTGACGGAACCCTTGTGGAGGATAGCACATTCAGCGTGGCATCGCAGAATGTGTTGATCACAACAGCTAATCCGAATGCCGACGGTAGTGAGGTTACTGCCACTGGGCATGTGAACATCTCATCGCAGAACATTTCTATTGAAGCGATGGACTACCAGAAGAAGGATGATGCCTATACGGAGAAAGGCCTGGCTGCTGACGGCAAGGTGAGTATCACCGCCAAGACCATTGAGATGGCTACAACGAATCCGAAGGACATCACTCGTGATGATCAGGGTAAGGTGACCCAGGGTGAATATACGGCTGAAGGTGATGTAATCATCCGTTCGAAGACCGTGGCCGTGGAGACGCTCGACTATGAGGTAGCTGACGGTGAACTGAAGCCTAAGACATTGACTCAGGGCAGTAAGATCGAGATGCGTTCGGAGAAGATGGGTATGCTGGCAGCCGATACAGAAGGCAAGGCTACAGGTAGCATCAGCCTGAATGCGAAGGCAGTGGCCGTGAAGTCGATGGATGTCGATAAGGAGAAGCTCACCGACTCTGCACTGGCTGCAGGCAGCACGATGACCCTCGTATCAGAGAAGATGTATGTCGGCTCGAAGTCGAACGATATCAAGAGTAAGAAGATCCAGGCTGTCAGCGAGGAGATCGGTGCCTTTGCCGACAAGACGCTGGAGATCCAGCAGGGCGACGGCAAGGCTGTGGTACAGCTCGACGGTGGTGGTAGCAAGACTCAGGTCTATGGTGCTACGACCATCAATGACAAGACTGAGGTGAAGGGTGAATTGAAAGCGCCCAAGGCAGCCATCGACAATCTGGAGGCAAAATCTTCGTTCAAGTCGCCTAATATCTCAGACGGCATGGGCGTCGGCGGCGGTGGCGGCGGTGGTAGCCTGAGTGCGAAGCTGAAGACCGAGGATGCTCCCAAGGATGGAGAGTGATGAGTGAAAAGGTAAAAAAGTAAAAAGGTAAAAATAGAATTAGGATATGAAAAGAGCTATTATCAATCAGTTTGGGCAGCTGTCAGAACAGTTGAAAGGCTATGTTGCTGCTTTGAACTACCGCTATCTGAATCTCTGTGTGAAAGCCGAGGAAGCCTCGCTACTGCCCATACAGGTTCCCATAGAGGATGAAGTAAAGAATTTGGAAGATGTGGCGTATGCCGGTAAGAAGGAAGGTGATGACTATTCGCTTTATGTCGTGCCGAAGTTTCAGGATGATCTGAGGGATATCGCAAAAGCTGTTTTTCAGTTTCATAAGGAGTTTATTCAGGAGATTCAGAAGGAAACGGTGGATCCGGGAGACGGTAGCGGCGAACAGGAAGTGCATTTGCTGAGACTGAAGATGCCTGAGGTGAACGACGATCGCTATGATGTGTTGAAACAGAGTGTGGATTTGTTCTACGATATGTGTAAGAAAGACATGGAGAAGGCCAGAATGGAAGCTGATGCCCAGTTCGCGGCTTTGGGCATAGACGAAAAACCTGAGGATATGGATAATCTGAAGAAGGGCGTGGATGAGACGAATGAGATGTGGATCAAGAAGCGTGACGAACTTCATGACGAGAAACTGAAGGAGATTGAGGATGCCCACAACAAGTGGATTGCCGATCAGAAGGCTGCGGATGAGAAGAAGCGGGAAGATGAGGCTGCTAAAAATCAACATGCGGGCTCGTCGATGCGGTTGACACCTGAAGATGAAGAGTAACAAGTTTAATCACTTAAATATCAAATCATTATGAGAAAACTTTTATCAACTTTGATGGCTACGGCCATCTTTGCGCTGGTGATCGCCGGCTGTTCTAAGAACTCGGATCCCTACAATCCTCCGACACCGACGCCAACGCCACCGACGCCGACACCGACGCCCGAGGAGACGTATGATCAAGCGTTCAAGTCGTACGTAGGTGGCACAATCAGTCCTAATCAGGACTGGGGTTTCAGTGCTTCTGTCGTTGCGACAAGTGCTGCCACGCGTGGATCAGAACAGGGCTATTATCTTTCGGATAATTACCCCAAAGAATACACGCAGGCTTTTTTCAAAGAGGCACTCGACAGTCTGCCTGAGGGTCAAAAAGTTGGTGCGAGTATCAAGAACTTTGAGTTTGTGTCCAGAGGTCCGTTCCGCTTTGACATTGTTTTCGGCTATACGGACCAGAAGATTGAGATAGGTTATTACTATTACAATCCGGATACAGAGACTTATGCTGACCGTAAGGAGGTGAAACTGGTTGGTGACTTCCAATCGGACTTTACATCCTACAAATACATCCAATATAATAAGTCTGATCCCCCCTCAGAAGATCAGTGGAAGAACCCCAAACCATGGGATGGCTATCATACCATCTGGGATGCAGAAAAATATAATGCAAAGTGGGTGCATGCCAGGATGTTTACGCTAAGGGACGGCTCAAACGATGAGAAAATAGTTAATCCCGACAAAACCGTTGATGTGCCTAAAGGCTACAGAGTGGGTTTCTATGTGAGGAATCCAGAGAATGGAGATCAAAAAGTCTATACCAATCGCTTCTTGAACAAGGATGAGCAGTTCTTCTTTGCTGTGCTCGACAGTAAGAATGAGAAATCTAATTTGGTTAATGCTTATATGGTAGGTATCGAAGACCGTACCTCTACCACCGCAGAGAAGTGCGACCAGGACTGCAACGATGTGATGATTGCTGTGCATAAGAATGTGGAAGATGGCTTCCCTGAGTTGGTAATTCCTGAAAAGGAAAATCCCACATGGCGTGTCATTGCTGAGGATCTGAGTGCTTCAGATAATACTGACTTCGACTTTAATGACATCGTGCTTGATGTGAAGCTGACCAAAACAGGTGCTGACTGCATCCTGCAGGCTGCTGGCGGTCAGTTGCCTATCCGTATCAATGGTGATGATGATTTAGAGGTTCACAAAAAGTTTGGTGTAGATCAGAAGACAATGGTGAATACCAATGCGGATAAGAAGGGCTTGCCGAGTGCCAAGAAGGATCCCGTGTCATTCTCTATTACTGGTAGCTTCAGCTCGGTGAAGGATGTTAAGATTGAAGTGAAGAAACAAGACGGTAAATGGCATGAGCTTTATGCCAAGACAGGAGATTCTGCTTGTAAGATTCTGGTGGATACCACCTTTAAATGGCCTGATGAACAGCAAAGTATCAAGGAGGTGTATCCTAAGTTCGAGGATTGGGTGAAAGATCCTACTGTGGTCTGGTATCCGTAATCAAACCATTCGTATAGTCAGCATCAGCAGATCGTCGGTCTGCAATGCTGACCCACGATGACTCTCCACGGCTTCTTGCATCGTGGAGAGTATTTTTTTCGGCTCATCGTTATGACGGGCACAGGCTTCGAGACGGGTGAGCATACGCTTCTGACCGTAAGGCTCATGATGGAGATTCGTCGTCTCATACAGACCGTCGTTATACAGGAAAAGGGTGAAGTCTTCGATGAGCGTGATGTGCTGCTCGATGTATTCGTAGTTTTCCATGATACCCACAGGGATGTTCGGCTCGACGTCCATCAGCTTGGCACCCGTAGAGGGGCTGATAACCACCGGTGCCGGATTGCCTGCATTACAGTAGGTGAGAAGGGCACTGTTGAGGTCGAGTACACCCACGAAGAGGGTGGAGAACATCTCGTTATGATTAATGGTGCACAGCGAATTGTTCATCGAGGAGATGATCGCTGCCGGAGAAGGTGACTGGCTCTGCTGACAGTTCAGGGTGGCGGAGGTACGGAAGATACTGCGGATGATCGACATCATCAGGGCGGCCTTCACATTACTGCCCGGTACATCACCGATACAGAAGACAATCTTCTGGCCGATATAGAAATAGTCGTAGAAGTCGGCACTCACGTCGGGAGCAGAGGCCAGCGTTTTCTGGATATCAAGATGATGACGTGCATTCTCCAGCTCAGAGACATTTGGCAGCATGGCTGACTGGATGTCGCTGGCAATCTGAAGCTCCTTGCCTAACAGCTCCTGTTCTAAGATCAGCTTGTTGACCTGTCTCAACTTAATGGCATATTTCCAGACGATATAGATGATCAGCAGCAGACCAAGCAGCTGGAAGATGAAGCCCACCAGGTTGACCTTGTCGATCTCATCGTAGGAGAAATCGTCATCATCGGCCATCTCGTTGAAAAAGACGTCGGCAGTCAGAATGCCGATGACAGCGTTGTTCTGATCGTGAATAGGCAAGCTGAAAGTGCGGATGAGCAGGTCGGAGCCGCCTTTGTCGAAGTAGGGCTCTGTCCAGACGGCAGAGTCGTTCTCAAACGGAATGGCAAACCAATCCTGTTGGGTATAGTCATAAGGCAGCAGCTTGGTACGTGGCTGGGCTTCGAGGTCTTTGCTCTCAGGAAAGGCAAAAGGCGCAAACAGCTTGTCCTTATCGGGGTAGTAACCCGGGCGCATGGCAATGGCGCTGCCCACAATATGATCGTTGTTGGATACCAGACGGGAAACGATGCCATAGAATCGCTCAGGATTGTTCAGGCTGATGCGCACATCGCCCATCGTGGCATGGACAGCACTCTCCACACTGGTCTGAAGGTTGACGATGTTCTGCATCTTCACCATGTCGCTGTAAGTCTTCTCTACCGTGTGCTGCTGGATCTTGCGACGGGTATAGACGTACTGGACCACATTGAAAGCCTGTGACAGCAACGCTGCAAAAATGATAAACGCAATACCGGCCTGTGCCTTTTGGATGGTGCTCTTTACGTGACTCTTGAACATACGTTATCTAATTTTGGGGACAAAATTACGATTTTTGATTGACACCAACAAGCACTTTTCAAAAAAATACGCTTTTTTTTGGAATATTGCCCACTTATTAGTACCTTTGCACGCATGAAACAAGCGATGATCTTTGCGGCGGGACTTGGAACCCGGCTGAAGCCCCTGACCGATACGATGCCTAAGGCGTTGGTCAGGGTAGGGGGGCAGCCGCTGCTTTGGCATGTGGTCATGAAACTGAAGAAGGCTGGCTATGAGCGTATTGTGGTGAACGTGCATCACTTTGCCAATCAGATCGTTGACTATCTGGCAGAACAGGACCACTTCGGGCTTGACATCCGTATCTCTGACGAGACAGAGGGGCTGCTGGAGACTGGTGGCGGTATCAAGAAGGCACTGCCGCTCTTCGATCCCGAGAGTCCCATCCTCATCCATAACGTGGATATACTCAGTAATCTTGATCTGAATGCCCTCCCGATGGATGCCCCATTGCTGGTGGTGAGTGAGCGCAAGACCAAGCGCTACCTGATGTTCGATGACAGGATGACCCTGAATGGTTGGATAAACATCGAAACAGGCGAGGTGAAAGGTGAAAAAGCGAATCATCAGTTGGCTTTCTCGGGTATTCATGTCTTCCATCCTTCGCTGGCTCCACTATTGGCAGAGTGGCCAGAGCGATTCCCCATTATGGACTTCTACCTGAAAGCCTGTGGCGATCACTTGATCAGAGGTTATGAGGCGCGTGGCTTGCAGTTGCTCGACGTGGGTAAGCTTGACACGCTGGACCAGGCAGAAACATTTATCAAACAATTATAAGCAATGACACAGAAGATTATTATTTTGGATTTCGGTTCACAGACGACGCAGCTCATCGGTCGCCGTGTACGTGAGCTGGATACCTTCTGCGAGATTATGCCTTACAACAAATTCCCGAACGACGATCCTTCGGTGATCGGCGTGATCCTGAGTGGATCGCCCTACTCAGTACACGACCCCGAGGCGTTTAAGGTCGATCTGTCGCAGTTTGTAGGCAAGGTGCCCGTGCTGGGTATCTGCTACGGTGCGCAGTTCATCTCTCACACGTTGGGCGGAAAGGTGGAGAAGGCAGACTCCCGCGAGTATGGCCGTGCGAACTTGGAGACTGTGGACACCACGAATCCGCTCTTTAAGGGCTTTGAACAGCACTCACAGGTGTGGATGAGTCATGGTGATACGATCACTGCTATCCCGGAAGGCTTCGAGGTGATCGGTTCAACGAAGGATGTGAGGAACGCTGCGTTTGCCTCGACCCAACAGCCCGTCTGGGCCGTGCAGTTCCATCCCGAGGTGTTCCATACGTTGCAGGGTAAGCAGTTGTTAAAGAATTTTGTGGTAGATATCTGCGGTAGCCGTCAGGAGTGGAGTGCTGCCTCATTCGTAGATTCTACCGTGGCAGAACTGAAGGCGCAGTTGGGCGATGACCGTGTGATTCTCGGTCTCTCAGGCGGTGTGGACTCATCGGTGGCTGCAGTGTTGCTCAACCGTGCGATAGGGCGTAACCTGACGTGTATCTTCGTGGATCACGGTATGCTTCGTAAGAACGAGTTCCGCCAGGTGATGGACGACTATCAGGTGCTGGGGCTGAATGTGATCGGCGTGGATGCCAGTGAGAAGTTCTTCAGCGACTTGAAGGGGGTGACTGATCCGGAACAAAAGCGCAAAATTATTGGTCGTGATTTCGTGGAGGTGTTCAATGCCGAGGCCAAGAAGATTACCGATGCCAAATGGCTGGCACAGGGAACGATCTATCCTGACCGTATCGAATCGTTGAATATTACCGGTAAGGTGATCAAGAGTCACCATAATGTGGGCGGTCTGCCCAAGGAGATGCATCTGCAGCTCTGTGAACCGCTGAAGTGGCTGTTTAAGGACGAGGTGCGCCGTGTGGGTCGTCAGCTCGGTATGCCTGAGCATCTGATCAACCGTCATCCGTTCCCTGGTCCTGGTCTCGCCGTTCGTATCCTCGGTGACATCACACCGGAGAAGGTACGTATCCTTCAGGATGCCGACGATATCTATGTAAGTGGCTTACGAAATTATATCTGCGAAGACGGGGAAGCCCTTTATGACAAGATCTGGCAGGCCGGTGCCATCCTTCTCTCTACCGTCAGGAGTGTGGGTGTGATGGGTGATGAACGCACCTACGAGCATCCCGTAGCCCTGCGTGCCGTGACCTCGACCGATGCGATGACAGCCGACTGGGCTCATCTGCCATACGACTTCATGGCGAAAGTATCGAATGAGATTATCAATAAAGTGCGTGGCGTGAACCGCGTCTGTTATGATATCTCCTCAAAACCGCCTGCAACGATTGAGTGGGAGTGATAAAGAAAAGGGGTGTGTTCACATTGAACCGCCCCTTTTTCTTGGATGATTATTGAATGGTTTGCGGAAAAAGATACATAGAATGTGTAAAAAATGTTAAATTTAAGGGTGTCGCAGGTATTAACTCATTAGGAAATCTTGCTTTTTTACTAATTTTGTAGCCTAGATATTATCTAAAATTAGGAATGTTATGAATGCAAAATTGAAATCTATTGCAAATTCCTTTGCCGAGGATTATTGCAGTGATGCCATTTATCCGGCCCATTTGTTTAAAGCTGTCCTCCATAAGGAGATAGGTTTGGTGCACTTTATCGAAAGTGAGTTGAATAAGGACTATTTCTACTTGCAGGACTGGGCTGATGTGCAGATGCAGTTGGCACCGCGTGCAGTGCGCCCCATGCGCGATCTTGAATATAGCGAGGAATCGGTGGCTGTTCTCGAAGAGGCTGAGAGCTATATGGCGAAGTTTAACCTCGATGAGACGACTGATGTCTGTGTGCTGGCTTCTCTGGTAACACCGGGTGTAGGTTTCTCATTCGACCAGTTGAAGACATTGCCGTTGACTCCCTCTGACATCAGTGCCAAGATGGGCGGTGGTGCCAATGTGGAAGCTCCCTATATGGAAGGCGCAGAACTGACAAAGCGCACACCTGCTGCCGGTGGTAAAGGCAGTCTTTCCAAATATTGCATCGACAAAACCGCCATTGCCCGTGCCGGAAACCTGGATAATGTGATTGGTTTTGAGAAGGAGATCTCTGTTATTTACGAGATATTGGGTCGTAAGACAAAGGCTAACTTGTTGATCACAGGTGAGGCCGGTGTCGGTAAGACCTCTTTGGTGAACGGTTTCGTGCGTGAGCTGGCAGCAGACCATGTGCCTGGCTTCCTGAGCGGTGCCGTGGCATACGAGCTGGATACGGCTGCCCTGGGTGGTGATGCCCAGTATAAGGGTGAGGTAGAGGATCGCTTCAAGAATGTGATTTCCGAGGTGGAGAACCTGCCAAATGCCGTGCTGATCATCGAGGCCATCGATAAACTGTTTGACAAGCAAGGCTCACTGTTCGGTGCTTCTTCTATCCTGAAGAACGAACTGAGCAAGGGACGTCTGCAGCTGTTGGCTACCTCAAGCATTGACGGTTACACCAAGAATATCGAGACCGACAAGGAGATGACTTCTAAGTTGGAGAAGATTACCGTGGAGGAACCCACTGCTGATCTGACCTTGCGTATTCTCAAGGGTGCCCTGCCAGCTTATGAGGAATATCATGGACTGAAGGTGGATGAGACGGTGATGGGCGATGCCATCCGTCTGGCTAAGCGCTATCTGACGGAGAAGTCGCTGCCTGACTCTGCTTTCGACCTGATTGACCGTACGATGTCGCAGGTGAAGACAATGAACGACCTGACCGGAAATATCATTAACGAACTGCGTGAGAAGCTGGAGGCTATCAAGGCTTCAACCGAAGGCAAGGACAAGGCCGACGAGGGACTGATGAAGGAGCTCGACTGGTTGAACTATGAGCTGTTTAACAAGGTCAGCTGTATCTTGCTGGCTGGTGTCGATTCTGATACCGACTTCAGTAAGATTCCCACCATTCAGGAGCGCATCGACTTCCTGGGCGGTATCCTGGATAAACTGGCAGAACTGAGTGAGCAGCAACGTACAGAGCTGAAGAGCGACGACCTGAGTGCCGTGGTGGCTAAGCAGACCGGTATTCCTTTGGGTAAGGTACAAACCAAGGAGCGCGACCGTCTGATGGGTGCAGAAGATACCCTGAAGAAGCGTGTGGTCGGACAGGATCACGCTGTGAAGAAGGTGCTCGACGCCGTGTACGAGGCCCGTTCTGGTCTGAGCAAGAAGGGACAGCCGATGGGCTCGTTCTTCTTCCTGGGTCCGACCGGTACTGGTAAGACCGAGTTGGCGAAAGCGCTCGCAACCTTCCTCTTCGGGGATGAGAGTGCCCTGATCCGCTTCGATATGTCTGAGTTCAAGGAAGAGCACTCGGTGGCCCTGCTGTATGGTGCGCCTCCGGGATATGTAGGTTACGAGGAAGGTGGTCTGTTGGTGAACAAGATCCGTCAGAACCCGTATAGCGTGGTGCTGTTCGATGAGATCGAGAAAGCCCACAAGTCGGTGTTCGACCTGTTCCTGCAGATTCTTGACGAGGGTAAGTTGCATGACCGTCTGGGTCGTGTGGGTGATTTCTCTAATGCCCTCATCCTCTTCACCTCAAACATCGGTGCACAGACGATCGTGGAGAAGTTTAATAGCGGTGTTATCCCAGAGAACAACGAGCTGATGGATATCATGCAGGGTTACTTCCGTCCGGAGTTCCTGGCACGTCTGACAGAGATCGTTCCGTTCTCACCGATCACCGACAAGACAGTTGTCCATATCTTCGATATCCACCTGAAGGGTCTGTTGAAGCTGTTGGAGGAGCAGAATATCACCTTGACACTGACACCGGAGGCTCGCGAGAAGATCGCTCTGCGCGGTTACAACCAACAGTATGGTGCACGTCCTATCATCGGTATCATCCGTAAGGAGCTGCGTCATCCGATCTCTAAGATGATGATTGCCGGAGATGTGAAGGCTGGCGACAATATCGTGGTGGAAGCCGACAAGGACGGACAGGCTGTCTTCGTGGTTAACGGAAAGCGCTTTGGAAACCCAGAGGAGAAGGCCGCTGAACCTGAAGAGAAGAAAGCTCCGAAGAAAGAGAAAAAATAATTTTTAACTTAATGTATAACATTTAAAACCATTACAATTATGGCAATGAAAGAAAATTTCATTTCGATGGCTCCAGATGAGGAGTCAAATGCGAAAGTCAGTTTGATCGATCAGAACAAAACGTTGATGATTGACCAGTACACTACCGACGTGGAAGCTGGTAATCCGGAGTTTGTGGAGGATATCCACAACATCGATGATGCTTTTGCACATTTCAAGCCAAAAGTGGAAGTGGCATTTACCGACGAAGAGGGTGGTTCAGTATCTGAGACCCTGAAGTTCGGTGAGCTGCGTGACTTTGAGGCACAGGGCGGTAAGGGCCGTCTGGTACAGAACAGTCCCTTCCTCTCTGGTGTTAAGAGTAAGATCGACACCGACGAGAAGATCCGTAAGAGCATTGAGCAGAACCGTAAACTGCGTGACATTCTGAAGGAGGCTGGCAGTCGTGACGAGTTGAAGCAGATGCTTCAGTCTATGCTCACTGAGCTGGAAGGTGCTGAATAATAAATATATTAGGTACACAATGGCTAAGAAGATAGAAGAACTAGAACAGGAGATCGCCCGCCTTGAAAAAGAGAACGAGCGCCTTGATCTGGAGAATGTGCGTCTGCTGGCGCGTAATCTCCAAATGAGCGAACAGTTGAATTCTTGGTATGAGCTGCGTCAGCGTGTAGGTTGGCTGAAGGCCGAGATGCAGCGCGGACGCCGGTTGTCGATGCAGGCCGACTTGGTGGATGACGCCGAGCTGCTGGCCATGCTTGAGAACCGTCTTGAGCAGGAGCCTCAGTTGGTGACAGCTGATTTTAGTGCCAAGGAACTAGCCGAACTCATGGGTGTCTCTCAAGCAAGACTGATGCGACTCTTCCGTAATTCTACTATCTTCAGATCGGCCGATGAGTATCTGGAGAATCTTCGTCTGGTGCGTGCGTTGCGGTTGCTGAGGGATCATCCTCAGTACGGCATCGCTGCCGTCAGTGCCGAAGCTGGTTATAACTCCGTCAGGACTCTCCAGCGAAGAATGGTAGAGGTGGTCGGGATGACCCCAGTGGAATTCCGTATCATGGTGGAGAAATAACCCTCTCTCTGCGACACATGGAACCGTGAAGGTCGCGCTTTTGTCGTCAGACAGAGCGTCTGTCGCAATTACTTCAGGAAAATGTTTCAAATACCTGAGGCATTAAACAATAAAACAACTAATTTTGCAATAGAAAAGAAAAAAAGAATTATGGCAGATACAGAGATGCAGAAAGCTCAAGCCGCCAGTCAGGCCGGTGCCGAGCTTCAGGAAAAAGGTAAAGACGTATCCCAATTGCTTTCCGCTTTTGGTGGTTTCAATGCTATTCGTGGTTTCATGCCCGATGCAGATAACATGAATCCCGCACGTAAGGCCGCTAAGGATGTGTTCCTGAGCGATAAGCGTTTCAAGGAGAAGCGTGAGGGACTGAAGAAAGATATTAAGCGTTGGTTGGAGTTGCTCGAGGATACTAGTCTCGAGACCGCTACAAATTTTGCTGATGCTTGTAAGCAGGATGAGGAGAAATACACAAAGGTGCTGAAACAAGGTATCACCGATGCACTTTATGCTACCCAGAATCTGGAGCGCAGCTATCGTCAGCTCGACTCTTTCTTCAAGACCTGCGGAACAGACAAGGTAAAGAATCTGCGTGTGATCAACGTGCTGAAAGAGGATATTGCTGATGCTGACTCTGGTTTCGCTAATGAGGTGGAGAATATCCTCCGCAACGGTTTCGACCGTCTGAGTCTGAAGGATGCCTACAGTCTCGTTTGTGTTCCCGGTGCTGTATTCACAGACAAGGTGGATCTGCTGCAGTGGGCCAAGATGGCATTCAAATATAAGGTAATGCTGCTCACCGACCATGCTGATGAGTATTCATTCGATGATCTGCAGGCCAATACCGAGGGTTATCGTGACAGCGACCAGTGCCTGATGAACGTGGTGATGACCGCTAACTGGATCGTGGGTCGTGAGGCAGAGAAGATGTCGTCTGACGAGGAAGACCAGAAGGCTTTCTATATTGCTCCTGCTGCTGCCCTCTGCGGAAAGCTCTATGATGAGACCGCTAACATGGCTCAGGGTGCAGGTGGTAAGAAGTATGGTACACTTGATGGTGTGAAAGGTGTGAAGAGCGATCTGCTGAAGTCTGAGATTGCTGCCCTGATGGACAACCAGGTGATCCCGATGGTTTATAGTGAGGGTCGTGTGATGGCTTTCAACAACACCACCCTTTACAATGGTGACCTCGACGCCATGAAGGAGTATCCTATCGTACGTGTGTTTGACTGGGTGAAGAAGGTGCTGATGAACTTTGTTCATGAGGTGGCTCTCGAGAACTGGGATCCATACAACAGCCCGAAGAACCTGAAGTCAAAGATCCAGGAGTTCCTGAACATGTATAAGGGCTATGGTAATCTGTTCCAGAACTACGAGATCGGTGAGCCCCGTCAGGATCCTGTTACCAAGCAGATCACCTGCGACATCACGCTGACTCCATTCTATGCTGCTAAGAACTTCATTATCAAGGTCGCTGCAGACAAGAAGGATAAGGAAGCTGCTATGGCAAGTGCATAATCATAGATAGATTTAAGTTTAACCCATTAAACAGTTACAATTATGGCAACAACACCAGTAGTAATGAAGATTCAGGATTACAAGGACCGCGAAGTCCAGATGGTATCCTATGAGTTTGATCAGGAGACTGATCGTGAGGGGCAGATGGTTGGTATTCCCCGTGGTGGTAAAATCCGTGTCCGCGTAAAGGCTCTGAATGATGGTACTCCCGAGTTGGTAGCTTGGATGTGTGATCGTTTCCTGAAGAAGGACGGTGAGATTCAGTTCCTGGAGACAAAGACCCTGAAGGTCATGAAGACCATTAAGTTTACTGGCGGTTACTGCGTAGATTTCGAGGAGAACTGGGCCGATAAGGAAGGCCACTACGAGGAGATCGTCATCTCTTGTCAGAACATCGAGGTTGGCTCAGTGAAGTTTGAGAACGCTTGGGCATAACTTGATTTTTCGTTAGAGTTTAATCATTAAAGAATAGAAAGGAAACAAGATATGGCAGAGAATGTAACACCAGTTGTGCTGAAAGTTAAGGATTTCGCACCCCGTGAGGTTTTGTTGGTAAACTACAAGTTTAACCAGGCAACAGACACAGAAGGTCAGGTAGCAGGTATCGTCCGCGGCGGACAGATCACGATTCGCGTAAAGGCCCTGAACGATGGTAACCCCGAGTTGCTGGCTTGGATGCTTGATCCGGCTGC
>ONAE01000066.1 GCA_900315695.1 uncultured Prevotella sp.
AAGAGTGATTACCTTCTCGTAATACAGTCTTTGCTTTTCTGTTCGATAATACTTCATCTTGTTGACTTTTTATGAGTCAACTTTTTCCAGGATAAGACAACGTATTATCATAAGTATCGGCTCTATACGATCAGGAAGATTATCAGCAAGTGGGCGCCGCCCAATGAGAATCTCACTGAGACGTATATCCAAAACGTGAGTCGGCTGACAGGTATGGCTCCCGACGAGCCTATCGGCATACCGTCGGATCAGCCCCAGCGCTGGATGGCGGTTGGTATGGCGATGGCGATTCAGGAGAACGGAACAGAGTCTCTTGATTACTTTGCGATGTTAAGAGGCTGGGGGATGTGTAGGGAGTAGTTTCCCTAGATCGGGGGGACAGAGGTCATTGATTCTTTAGGAAGATCAATGACCTGTCCCCCCGATTGTGCGATCATCGGGAATTTATGATAATTTTCAGAACTGTCTAAGAAACAGCAGGAGTCAACTCTACAGTGAAACCCAACGCAGCAATGATACGATAGAAAGTTGAAACCTTGGGTTCCGTTCGACCCTTCTCTACGCGAGAGATATACGACTTATTTGAACCTATACGTTGCGCCAGTTCTTCTTGAGTAATATTGGCTCGTTTGCGTGCATCCTCAATAATCTTACCTGTAAAGAATGCATTTGCACGTTCCTCTGCCAATGCACGCTCAGGCGTACCTTCCTTTCCAAAAGCTGCATCCAACTGTGCATCTACATCAAACATTTCAATGTCGTTTGCTTTCTTCATATTCCTCTTTTAATTTAAGTGCTTTATTAATTTCCTTCTGTGGTGTTTTCTGGGTCTTCTTTTGGAAACAGTTGAAAAGCACCACTATCTGTCCTTGATCGAAACAAAAGAATATCCGATAGATATTTCCTTGCCATTCGATACGTAATTCAAAGAGACCGTCACGTATTGCCTTTACAAACTTCGACGGTAAGCGTTCCTGGGTCTTCAGCAAAAGCATTCCATACAGAATCTTTTCTTGGGTCCCAGCATCCAATGATTCGAAGAAATCCTTGTAGTAGTTCTTATAAGCTACAATTCTCCGTTTCATGGCTGCAAAGTTATAAAAAGTTTACCAACTGAGCAACTTTTTGCCAATGTTTTTTCGAAATTATAACTTTCCATAAGCATTTTGTTTAAGTTCAACAATAATAATTCGTTTGCAAAGGTAGGCATTTCTCACGAAACCACAAAATAAAACTCCCGACAATCCATCACGATCATCGGGAATTTATGATAATTTTGCAATCCATAAATGGGGCAAAGGTTCCTGACCCTTCTTCGCCCTCTGTCATCTCGAGCGTAGTCGAGAGATCTCTCCATGCGCTTCGCTTAGTCGAGGTTATAAAGAGATGCAGGTCTTGAAGGTGCCTTCGGCATTGAAGTCACTGAGATCTAACGGTGAACGGAACAACCCGAACAAGCTGCTGCCTGATCCAGACATCGCTGCATAGACGGCTCCCATGTCGTAGAGACGATCCTTGATGGCGCCGATCTCCGGATGAATGGCAAAGACACTCTTCTCAAAGTCGTTTGTGAGTAAGCCACGCCATGTCTCCACGGGCTGCATCACGATGTCGCGGCAGTTGTGTGCAGGATGACAAGGAGTGATCAGCGAGAATGCCTCTTTAGTAGAAACTGGGATGGCAGGGCGCACAATGGCCAGATGCCAGCCTTTCAGATCGAGATCTATGGGCTGCATCTTCTCACCGATTCCTTCTGCATAGACAGGACGATTGACGATGAAGAAAGCACAGTCGGCACCTAACTTGGCTGCATAATCGATCATCTGTTGTTCTGAGAGCCCCAGATTGAACTGGCGGTTCAGCAGCGTGATCATAAAACCGCAGTCGCTGGAGCCTCCGCCCATGCCTGCCTGCGTGGGAATACCTTTATAAAGATGTGTGTGAATACGTGGTAGAGTGGGGAAGTCGTGTTTCAGAAGCTGATAGGCCTTCACCACCAGATTCTTCTGCTCATCGCCCTCGATGTGGAGATTGGTGACTTTCAGGTCGCAGTCAACATCAGAGGGGAAATGTGGATCCATGGGGAATACCTCCAGTGCATCACAGATGGGTACTGGATAGAACACGGTCTCAAGATTGTGATAACCGTCGGGACGCTTCTCTACGACATTGAGTCCGAGATTAATCTTGCAGATAGGAGCTGTCATCATATCACTGATTATTCTTTTTTCTCTTTTGGTTATTTCGTCCGTTACCTTTACTGTGCCAACGTCCGTGACGTCGGGTATTGGAACGTTTCTTCTCACGTTTTGTATATTCGGGGCCCTCGCCAATCCCTTCCGGCAAAGCGATCTTTTCGACTTCCTTACCCAGGAAATGCTCTATCTGCTGGAATCGGTAGATGTCTGCCTCGCTGACAAAGGTGATGGCGACACCATCACGATCAGCACGGGCTGTACGGCCAATACGGTGCACATAGTCCTCTGCATCATGGGGAACATCGTAGTTGATGACAGTACGGATATCGTCGATATCAATACCTCGTGCCACGATATCTGTAGCCACAAGCACATCCGTCTGTCCTGCCTTGAAACGATACATGACCTCGTCGCGTTCTTGCTGAGAGAGATCGCTATGCATCTGGTCGCAGTTGATATGCATAGACTTCAGGCTACGATTGATCTCTTTCACACGGTCCTTTTTACCTGAGAAGATAATCACTCGTTTCAGATCGCCCTGCTTGAAGATATGATTGATGATTTTCAGTTTCTGCGGGTCGTAGCAGACGTATGCACTCTGCTGGATTTTCTCCGCAGGCTTGGAAACGGCAATCTTTACCTCTACGGGATCGTGCAGCAGCTGAACTGCCAATTCGCGTATCTTCTTAGGCATGGTGGCAGAGAACATGATGCGCTGACAACTCTCGGGCAGTTCCTGCACCAGTTTCATGATGTCATCGATAAATCCCATATCAAGCATACGGTCAGCCTCATCGAGTACAAAGAATGAACAACGGCTGAGGTCGAGATTTCCCACTTTCAGATGACTCAACAGACGACCGGGAGTGGCGATGAGCACATCGGCTCCCAGACGCATACCTCGCAGTTCCTGATCATATCTTCCTGCATCATTACCGCCATAGACGGCAACACTGCTGACGCCATCAAGATAATAGCCAAAACCTTGCATGGCCTGGTCAATCTGCTGGGCTAGTTCACGGGTGGGTGACATGATGATGCAGTTAATGGCATCTTTGGGATAGCCACCATCGTCGAGCTGGGAGAGGATAGGCAAGAGATAAGCAGCTGTCTTTCCTGTGCCCGTCTGAGCCACTCCCAGCACATCGTAGCCGTCGAGGATCTCGGGAATGCAACGTTCCTGAATAGGGGTCATGTCCTCAAAATGCATGTCATAGAGGGCATCAAGGATATTATCGTTCAGATATGTCTCTTCAAATTTCATTAATTAGGTGCTTGTCGATAACAGAAATATGCAATAATTGAATAAAGGATGTTCGGAATCCACGCTGCCAGCATGGGTGGGGTGTCAGCATTGATGGCAAAGGTGGCACTAACCGTCTGCAACAGGATATAGGAGAAAGAGAGGGCCAGACCGATACCTAAGTAAAGGCCCATACCGCCCTTACGTTTGCGGCTGGAGAGACTCACGCCGATGATGGTGAGGATAAAGGAGGCAAAAGAGGTGGCAATGCGTTTATGGTATTCCACTTCATACTGTACCACGTTGCTGGAGCCTCGTTCTGTCTGTTTGGAGATATATTGCCGTAGCTCAGAAGAGGTAAGTGTCTCCTGCTGTCCTTTTGAGAATACCAGATCCATTGGCTCCATGTGGATGATGGTATCTATCATGGCGCCGGTTGTAATCTCCTCACGCAGACCTTTCAGCTTTCTGATCTTGTAATTGTTGGCTTTCCAGTGAAAACGGGTATCGCTGATAGAATCATAACGGATGGTGGAAGCCGTCATGTGACTCACCAGCTTCTTGTTCTCAAACTTGTCGAGCGAGAAACCATAGCCTGTCTTGGTGCGGTTGTCGTAGCTCTGGATGTAGGCGATGATGCCTGGGCCCACCATCAGCTGCACATTACTGGCAGAAGTGACACGGGTGGAATTCTTGTATTTGGCTTCGAATTCCTGACGGGTCACAGTACCATGAGGTATGACACTGGAGATCAGAATGTAATTCACAACAGCAATCAAAGCCGCTGAGAGCATATAAGGCTTCATGAGCCGCTTGAAGCTCACGCCTGCTGCCAGCATGGCGATAATCTCGCTGTTGCCTGCTAATTTCGATGTGAAGAAGATGACTGCGATGAAAACGAACAAAGGTGAGAACAGATTCGAGAAGTATGGCACGAAGTTCGCATAATAATCGAAGACGATGGCCTTTAACGGCGCACCGTACGTGGCAAACTTGGAAAGGTTCTCGTTCACGTCGAAGACAATGGCGATAGATATTATCAGAACAATCGAATAGATATAGGTTCCGATAAATTTCGACATGATATAACGGTCGAGTCGCGACAAAAACTTCACTTCCTTCATCGTCGTTGTCCTAATTGATCTATGACACTACGTTTCCATTGTACAAAGTCGCCTGCAATGATATGCTGACGGGCATCTGTTACCAGTCGCAAGTAGAATGCCAGATTATGAATGGAGGCAATCTGCATGGCCAGCAACTCCTGAGCCTTGAAGAGATGATGAAGATAAGCCTTCGTATGCAACTGATCGATATAACAACCATCTGGATCGATGGGCGAGAAATCGGCTTCCCACTTTTTGTTACGCATGTTCATCGTGCCTTCATAGGTAAAGAGCATGGCATTACGCCCATTACGGGTGGGCATCACACAGTCGAACATATCAACACCTCGTTCGATGGCTTCGAGGATATTCTGTGGCGTGCCAACTCCCATCAAGTATCGTGGACGGTCTTTTGGCAGAATATCATTCACCACTTCTATCATCTCATACATCACCTCGGTAGGCTCACCGACAGCCAGACCACCGATAGAAGCACCACCGCCATCGTTGAGCTGTCCAAGTACATCACAGACATGCTTGGCTGCATCCTGGCGCAGATCCTTGTAGGTGCATCCCTGAACAATGGGGAACAACGTCTGGTGATGACCATACAGCGGTTCGGTCTCATTAAAACGCTTCACACAACGTTCCAGCCAACGCTGAGTAAGTCCCAATGACTTCTTGGCATACTGATAATCACTCTGTCCTGGAGGACACTCATCGAGTGCCATCATGATGTCTGCACCGATGATACGCTCTGTATCCATCACATTCTCAGGTGTGAAAATATGCCTCGATCCGTCGATATGACTCTGGAACTCACAACCTTCCTCACGCAGCTTACGGATGCCCGTCAGTGAGAACACCTGAAAGCCGCCACTGTCGGTGAGGATAGGGCGATCCCACGTGTTAAACTTATGCAATCCACCAGCTTTCCGAAGGATATCGAGACCAGGTCTGAGATACAGATGATAGGTGTTTCCCAGGATGATCTGCGCCTTTACCTGATCGCGCAGTTCGGAGAAATGTACGCCTTTGACTGTACCTGCTGTTCCGACAGGCATAAAAATAGGTGTCTGAATCTGTCCGTGATCGGTGGTAATGATACCAGCACGTGCATCACTGGCAGTATCGGTATGTTGCAGTTCAAACGTCATTTCGTCTCGTCTTTCTTTTCATCTTCCTGAATCGTGAAATCCAGAGGATTCTTAACAATCTCATCCGTCAAGGCGAATTTCCATACATCCTGCACATTCTCAACATAATGGAAAGTGACGCCTTTCAGGTAGATGTCAGGAATCTCGAGGATATCCTTCTCGTTCTCACGACACATCACGATATCTGTGATGCCGGCACGCTTAGCTGCAAGGATTTTCTCCTTGATACCTCCCACAGGCAGTACCTTGCCCCGAAGGGTGATCTCACCCGTCATCGCTGTATTCTTACGAACCTTACGCTGGGTAAGGGCAGAGGCGATACTGGTTGCGATAGTGATACCGGCAGAAGGACCATCCTTTGGCGTGGCACCTTCTGGCACGTGGATGTGAATATTCCAGTTGTCGAAGATACGATAGTCGATATTCAGGGTCTCTGCATGTGCCTTCACATATTCGAGGGCAAGAATGGCCGATTCTTTCATCACATCACCAAGATTACCTGTCAGCGTAAGTTTATTGCCCTTACCTTTTGACAGTGAGGTCTCGATGAAAAGGATTTCTCCACCGACACTTGTCCATGCTAATCCTGTCACCACACCAGCATAATCATTGCCTTGATAGATGTCACGATAGAAAGGTGGTTTGCCTAGCAAATCCTCAATCTCAGCAGGTGTAATCTTCTTATAGTCGGCATGATCTTCCAACTGTCGTTTATAGGCAATCTTTCGGAGCGCCTTATTAATCTGCTTTTCTAATTGACGAACACCACTCTCACGGGTATAACGTTCGATGATCATCTCGATGGCAGCCTTATTGAATGTGGGCTTCAGGCCTTTGACATTCTGACCCGTGTTATCAAGTTCACGAGGAATCAGGTGGCGCTTGGCAATCTCAATCTTCTCTTCGGTAATATAGCCACTCACTTCGATAATCTCCATACGGTCGAGTAGGGGACGGGGAATGGTGCTCAGGTTATTAGCCGTCGCAATGAAGAGTACCTTAGAGAGATCATAATCTACATCGAGGTAATTATCATGGAAGGCATTGTTCTGCTCTGGGTCGAGCACCTCGAGCATCGCTGAAGCTGGGTCGCCATTATGAGTCATCTGCGTTACCTTGTCAATCTCATCAAGAATAAACACAGGGTTGCTGGAACCTGCTTTCTGAATAGACTTGATGATACGTCCTGGCATTGCACCAATATATGTACGGCGATGACCTCGGATCTCGGCTTCATCATGAAGACCACCAAGGGACACACGCACATACTTACGTTTCATGGCAGAAGCAATCGATTTTCCAAGTGAGGTCTTACCAACACCTGGAGGACCATACAGACAGAGGATGGGACTCTTCAAGTCACCACGCAAGGCGAGTACTGCCATATATTCGAGAATACGCTCTTTCACCTTCTCCATTCCATAGTGATCCTGATCCAGAATCTTCTGTGCACGCTTCAAGTCAAGGTCGTCGGTGGTATATTCACCCCATGGCAGACTGACGAGGGTCTGAAGATAATTCAACAGCACATTAAACTCAGGACTCTGAGGATTCAGGTTATCAAGTTTATCAGCCTCTTTATAGAATGTCTTACTGATATCTGCAGGCCATTTCTTACCTTCTGCCTTCTTCAGCAGTTCATATTTCTCAGGCGAAGACTCGTTACCCATCTCTGCCTGCATATTCT
The DNA here is from genome assembly GCA_900315695.1 of uncultured Prevotella sp. Classification (GTDB taxonomy): domain Bacteria; phylum Bacteroidota; class Bacteroidia; order Bacteroidales; family Bacteroidaceae; genus Prevotella. The sequence goes on from ONAE01000066.1 coordinate 7,392, forward strand.
TGATCTGTTGTTGCAGGAAATAGTTGCGCTGCTGTTCGTCAATATCCTCACGGGTCTTGTTACGGATATCTGCCTTCAGATTCTGAAGATTGATCTCACGATTGATGATCTTCATCACATTGAAGAGACGTTCCTTTACAGACTCCATCTCCAACAGTTTGATCTTCTCTTTGATGGGGAAGGGCATATTTGAACAGACGAAGTTCAAAGCCATGATATTATTGGAGATATTCTTAATGGCGAATGTAGCTTCGTCGGGGATATCCTCACTTACATTGATATACTCATTGACAAGACTACGCAGGTCTTCCATGGCAGCCTTGAACTCACGATCTCTCTTATCCGGGTCCAAATCAATATGTTGCTCCACATCACCCTCCAGATAAGGAGATGTCTGTGTGAGCCTGTTGAGCTGGAATCTGTTATGACACTGTACAATAGCTGTGATATTACCATTGGGCAGTGTCAACAACTTCATCACCTTGGCAAAAACGCCTGTTCTATACAGGTCTTCTTGTAAGGGCACGTCAACTTCCGGGTCACGCTGACAAACTATACCAATGAAATCGCCTCTTTTCTCGGCTTTCTGAATGACTATTTTACTGGAATCCCTCCCAATGAGGATAGGGGAGACCACTCCTGGAAACAATACAAGGTTTCGCACAGGCAGGATAGGCACATTGTCGGGGACTTCGACATTAAGAATATCTTCCAAATCCCCTTCTACGTCGGCTATCATCTGAAATGCAGAATTCTTATTCTTACTCATATCTAAATTAGTTCTCTCTTAAAAAACGGTTGCAAAGTTACTAATAATAAATATAAAACACGAATAAGGATTGAAGAATTAACAAATAATTTGGTTTTTCACTTGAATAATCGATTTTTTGTACTACCTTTGTAGCGAATTTATGGCAAACGATTATTTTCAATTCAAACAGTTTACCGTTTACCAGCAACGCTGTGCGATGAAAGTTGGTACTGACGGGACTTTGTTAGGTGCATGGGCTCAAGTACCAACAGAATCATCCCGTATCCTAGATATCGGTACAGGTACAGGTCTCATCGCTCTGATGCTGGCCCAACGTTTTCCTCAAGCCTCTGTTCTTGGCATCGATATTGATCTGGATGCTGTATGTCAGGCAAAGGAGAATGTGGAGAACTCACCATTTGCATCAAGGATAAAGATAGAACATGCGAATGTCATGGATTATAACAATGAGGAAGGATTTGATGCCATTGTCAGTAATCCGCCGTATTTTGTTAATTCTTTGACATGTCCTGATGATCAGCGGACTATGGCACGGCATTCTGTCAGTCTGACCTATGACGGATTGATGGAGTCAGCCTTCAGATTACTGAAACCCGAAGGTGTGTTTTCTTTAGTGATTCCCTCAGAAAGTCGCTCGCTATTAGAAGCTGCAGCTCATCTTAAAGGTTTCTTTCTGTCACGTGTCTGCATGATACGAACAACCCCTAAAAAGCAACCAAAGCGACAGTTGATTGAATTTCTAAAACATCCTGTAAATGAATTATGTATAGAAGATGGTATCATTGAAGATTCACCCAATGTGAGAAGTGCTTGGTATCAACAATTAACACAAGATTTTTATATACGATGAAAGTTACGATCTTACAATTAAAAAGTATATGGGAGAACCCTGATGAGAATATTAAAAGGGCTGAGAATCTGATGGCACAGCATCCAGACAGTGACCTGTATGTCTTACCAGAGATGTGGAGTACAGGTTTTGCTACAGAACCTTTTGGTATTGCAGAAGAAGAATCAAATTGTAAGGCATTATCATGGATGAAACAAACGGCTGATAGGTGTCATTGTGCCATTTGCGGAAGTCTTGCAATTTCTCATGATAATACATTCTATAATCGTCATTATTTTGTGGATGGCAGAAAGGGGATTGTTTCATATTATGATAAACACCATCTGTTCCGATATGGTCATGAGGATCGTTTTTTCAAACCAGGAGAGTACCATACCATCGTAGAATATATGGGATTCCGTATTTTGCTGCTTACATGTTATGATATGCGTTTCCCTGTATGGAGCCGTTACTCGGATGCCCTCATATACGATATGATCATTTGCGTTGCTAACTGGCCGGAATCACGACAGAATGCCTGGCAGATTCTCACAAGAGCCAGAGCTATTGAGAATCAGGCTTTTGTTGTGGCTTGTAATCGTGTTGGCGATGACAAGTATTGTCATTACCGTGGACAAAGTGCGATTATCAGTCCGATTGGGAAAACGCTTGCCAGTTGTCCTGCCAATGAAGAAACAACCGTTTCATTTTTCTTAAATTTGGAATCACTCGTACAACAGCGCGCAAAATTCAAAGTTTTAGAGGATCGTGATCTAAGGTAAATAGCCTAAATATAGGCCAATCCTTAACAAATGAGTAATTTTGTTAGAATCAGCATTATGATAAACAAAAGAAATTAAGGTTCTCTCCTTCTTGATTTCCAGAAAATAAAAAGCCGTTCCCAATAAAGATGAGAACGGCAACTAAAAATATCAAAATTATAAAATTTCAATTTAGAATGGCAGATCGTCAGCAGATCCTTCACTGGCGGGTTCTTGAGCTGGCGGGAATGGCGCAGTTGCACCACCGGCTGGCGGGAACGGCGCAGCACCAGGAACAGCAGCTGCAGGCTGAGCCTGACCACGTACCACATTATATGCACGGATTTCATTAAACCAACGTCCATTATACTCATGGGCATCTATATCAAACTGAACTGTGATGTCTTCACCCTGTTGAATATTGAACTGCTTGATTCTATCTTCGCCAAAAATGCGGAACACGCATTTACGGGGATATTGGCCTGGAACCTCAATCACATACTCCTGTGACATCCAAGGATTGCCAGTACGATTAGATACACCACTGTTTGCCTGAAGAACGGCAATAATTTTACCTGTTAATTCCATAATTAAATGTTTTATTTTGTTGAATTTTTCGTTTTCACGTGGCGAAATTTTGTGCTCAATAATCAAATATGTAATAAATAACAAGAAAGCTATAAAACTATGCGATTTACATTATCAAGTACCGCACTGAGTTCAAAACTCACTGCACTTTCTAGAGTGATTAACAGTAAAAATGCACTGCCCATCTTGGGTGACTTTGTCTTTGAAATCAGTGACAATGTTCTCCACCTGACAGCATCAGACAGCGAGAACATCATGAAGACTCAGCTAGATCTGACAGAGAGCGACGGAGATTGTCGTTTTGCCATTGACAGCCACAATCTTCTTGAAGCCGTCAAAAGTTTTTCAGAGCAACCCATAACCTTTGATGTTAGTCTTGAGCAGAACATTGTGAAAATCTCATATCAGAACGGTTTGTTTAAACTGCCTATCGAAAATGCAGATGAATTTCCTATGTCTCAGCCTGTGAGCGAGTTCGCAAAAACAATTACCATTCCAAATGCTATCCTGGCAGATAATATCAATCGTTCAATTTTCGCTACGGCTCAGGACGAACTGCGCCCTGTTATGAATGGTATCTATTTCGACCTTACCAGCGATCATCTTGCAATAGTAGCTTCTGATGGTCATAAGCTTGTACGTAATAAGGTCTTTACTATTAAGAGTGAGCAGCCTGCAGCTTTCATCTTACCCAAGAAACCAGCAAACCTGCTGAAGAACTTGTTGGGCAAAGATGGTGGCGATGTGACGATCCGCTTCGATGAGCGTAATGCAGAAATCAATTTTGGCGATGGTACTTTACAGTGCCGTCTGATTGAAGGACGCTTCCCCAATTACAACTCTGTCATTCCTCAGAACAACCCCAACGAAATACACGTAGATCGTCTTGCTTTGTTAGCAGCCTTGCGTCGTGTACAGCCGTTTGCTAACGGTTCCAGCAATCTGATCCGTTTCCATGTAGAGGGTTCTACCCTGCAGCTTGACGCTGAGGATTACGATTTCTCAAAGACAGCAACAGAGCGCATGTCTTGCGATTATAATGGCAATCCGATGTCTATTGGTTTCAAGGGTTCTTCCTTTATAGAGGTTCTGGGCAATTTCGATTGCCCTGAGGTTATCGTACAGTTGGCAGATCCCAGCCGTGCAGGCCTTGTTCTCCCCTCTGAGCAGCCAGAGAACCAGGATGTGCTGATGCTTCTGATGCCGATGTTGATTAACGACTAAGTTTGGAACTGACAGATCAATGAAACTGAATCTTACAAAACCGATTGTCATCTTCGACCTTGAGACGACGGGACTCGATCTTGTAAAAGACCGTATCATACAGATATCTTATATCAAAGTCTATCCTGACGGAAAGGAAGAACGTGGAAACGAACTGGTTAATCCAGAGAAGCCCATCGATCCGATGATCAGCCAGTTGACAGGTATTACCAACGAGGATGTAAAGGACAAGCCGACATTCAAACAGCTGGGACATACACTTGCTGACAAGTTTACTGGTTGCGACTTTGCTGGATTTAATTCCAACCACTTCGATATTCCCCTGTTGGCAGAGGAATTTCTGCGTGCAGGCGTTGATTTCGACTTTTCCAAGTGCCGTATGATTGATGCCTGTACCATCTTCAAGCGCATGGAGAAACGAAATCTGGCAGCTGCATATAAGTTCTATTGTGGACGTAAGATGGAGGAAGATTTCGAAGCTCACCGTGCTGATCAGGATACAGAGGCTACCTATCGAGTGCTGATGGGAGAACTCGACAAGTATGCTCCTGGTGCCAACGAGGATGAGGAAAAGGTGCTGGAAAACGATATGGACAAGCTGGCCGAGTTCTCAAAGATGAACAACTATGTCGATTTCGCAGGTCGTATCATCTGGGGCGAGATGAAAGATCGTCATGGAAATGTGATGCTCGACAAGGATGGTAACCCACGTATGACGGAGGTGTTTAACTTCGGAAAGCACAAGGGAGTCCCTGTGGCTGATGTCCTTCAGATAGATCCCGGCTACTATAGTTGGATTCTCTCTGGCGACTTTACCTATAACACGAAACAGGTGCTGACACGCATTCGTCTGCGTGAGGCAAATCTTAACGGATGATCATCTCACGAACGATAATCACAACCATTTTCATGCTTGCAGTTCTTGGCTTACGGGCTCAGGAACTGCAAGTTAAGGTTAATATAAACCACAGCCAGATTACAGGTACGGATGTCAGTGTATTCGAGAATCTCCAGCAGTCCATCGAACAGTTTATCAATGAACGTCAGTGGACACCACTCCAGTTCCAGAAGCATGAGCGCATCCAGTGCGTCTTTAACATCACGATTAACGCCTATATCCGCGAGACGAATCATTTCGAATGTACTGCACTGATCCAAGCCAATCGTCCTGTATATAATTCATCCTATACTACCACCTTATATAATAATAAGGATGATCATTTCGACTTCACCTTCGCACAGTTCGACCAGTTGAACTTCAGAGACGAGATGGTGGATCAACAACTCACTGCCCTTCTCGCCTACTATGCTTATCTCATTATAGGTCTCAATCTTGACAGCTTTGCACCAATGGCAGGTACTGACATCCTGCAACGCTGTATGTATCTGGTGAACAATGCACAGCAACTGGATGCCCCTGGTTGGAAACCATTTGAGGACAAACGTAACCGTTTTGCTATCATCAACGATTATCTCGACGAGTCTATGCGCCCTTTCCGCCAACTTCAATATGACTATTACCGTAAGGGGCTCGACGAGATGGCTAATAATGCGGATCGTGGTCGTACGGAGATATCTGAAACCTTGGAGAATAATCTGCGGAAAGCTCATGAGGATAAACCCTTGAGCCTGCTGCCACAGATCTGGACAGACTTCAAGCGCGATGAACTGGTAAACATCTATAAAGGCAAAGGTACACAGAAGGAGAAGGAACGTGTTCATGACCTGCTGATGTCGCTCAATGCCTCCCAGAATGCTGCCTGGGAAAACATCCAAAGATAAGATTTATGCTAAAAAGATTATATATTAAGAATTTTACCCTTATCGATGAACTCGATATCGACCTCTATCAAGGGTTCTCTGTCATCACTGGTGAGACTGGTGCTGGCAAGAGTATCATCTTAGGGGCTATCGGACTGCTGTTAGGACAGCGTGCCGACTCGAAAGTCATCAAAGACAAGTGTGTCATCGAGGCTCACTTCGATCTCTCACGTTATGGTCTGGAGTCCTTCTTTACAGAAAATGATATTGAATACGACCCCTCCGATTGTATTATTCGTCGTGAACTGACGAGTGCTGGTAAGAGTCGTGCCTTTATCAACGACACCCCTGTGCAGTTGGCATTATTAAAAGAACTCGGCGAACAGCTGATTGATATCCATTCTCAGCACCAGAATCTTCTGCTGAATAAACAGGACTTCCAACTGAGTGTGGTGGATATCATTGCCGACAATGCCAAATCACTCAGCCAATACCAGCAGACATACAACGAATACCAGTCTGTCTGTAAGGAACTGGAAGCGTTACGCAACGATATTGCCAACAATCGTCAGAACCAGGATTTCCTACAGTTCCAGTATGATGAGCTCGCAAATGCCAATCTCGTAGAGGACGAACAGGAAGAACTGGAACAGAAAAGCGATACGATGAGTCATGCAGAGGAGATTAAGAGCGCACTTTACGAAACAGACAATGCACTCTCTGCTGATGATACTGGTGTTGTGAGTGCCATCCGTTCTGCACGTTCTGCCCTGAGTAGCATCCAACATGTGTTTCCTGCTGCCAGCGAACTGGCTCAGCGCCTTGAAAGCAGCTATATAGAACTGAAGGATATCTCAGAAGAGATTTCCAGTCAGCTTGAACGTGTGGATTTCGATCCCGCAGAGCTCGATGCCATCAACAATCGCCTGGATCGTCTCTATGACCTTGAGAAGAAATATCATGTTGAGACTGTCTCTGAACTGATTGCCAAGCGCGAAGAACTCAAGGCTCAACTTAACAATATTGAGAATAGCGACGAAGCCCTTGCGGCACTCCAGCAGCGTCTTGCTACATTTCAGGCATTAGCCAAGAAAGAAGCAGACATCCTGACCAAACGTCGTCAGAAAGCCGCACAGCAGATTGAGAAGGAGATGCAGTCACGTCTTGTCCCTCTTGGTATGCCTAATGTGCGCTTTAACATCCAGGTTACAGAAGATACCCTCGGACGCACAGGACAGGATAAGGTCGCTTTCCTCTTCAGTGCCAACACCTCCACCCCACTCCAACCTGTCTCACAGGTAGCCTCTGGTGGTGAGATTGCCCGTGTCATGCTCTCTCTGAAAGCCATGATCAGTGGTGCTGTCAAACTCCCGACAATCATCTTTGATGAGATTGATACAGGTGTCAGCGGAAAGATTGCAGAGAAGATGGCAGAGATCATGCAGGAGATGGGAAATCATGAGCGCCAAGTAATTAGCATCACTCATCTGCCACAAATTGCTGCCCTTGGCACCACACATTATAAGGTAGAGAAAGAAGAGACAGCCCAAGGCACCATCAGCCGTATGACCCAGCTGTCGCAAGAAGAACGTATTCGCGAGATTGCCCAGATGCTCTCTGGTAGTGACATCTCCGATGCAGCCATCCAAAACGCCAAACAATTATTACGTATATGAAGAAAATCAGTATGATAAGCTGTCTGCTGTTTGCAGCACTCAGCACCTTTGCCCAGCCAGGCTGGGTGAAAAATGCCTCCCGTTCAGTATTCACCCTGAAGACCTTTGCTGCCGATGGTTCCTTGATTGCCAGCAGTAACGGTTTCTTTACAGGTGCCAATGGTGAGGCCGTCAGTAACTTTACCCCCTTCAAAGGTGCAGCCCGTGCTATCGTCATTGACGCCCAGGGCAAAGAGTTTCAGGTGGCCGGTATTATGGGTGCCAACGATATGTATGATGTGGTGAAGTTTCGTGTCAATGGTAATAAGACCCAGTCACTCGCCCTCAGTTCTTCTGTCGCACCAGTGGGTAGCATGGCTTACCTCCTGCCCTATCATGAAGTGAAGGCAGTGAAGAGTGGTCCTGTTCGTAAGGCAGAGACCTTCCAGGGCGACTACCCCTACTACACCGTAGCCCTTTCTATGGGTGAGAATCAGGTCAGTTGCCCCTTGTTGGATGAGTCTGGACAGGTTATTGGTATGATGCAGCAGCCTGCTGTTCTAGGCGATAGTCTCAGCTATGCCGTCAGTGCCCGTTTTGTTGACTCTCTGAAGATTACTGGTCTCAATTACTTTGATGAGACATTTAAGCTCACCCAAGTGAAAAAGTTGATGCCAGCGGATATCAAAGAGGCTAACCTCGTGCTCTATTTTGCTGGCTCACAAAGCGACTCTTCTGAGTATGTGTCACTCATTCAGGATTTCATCCAGCAGTTCCCCAATGCGTCTGATGGTTACATCTACAGAGCCCAGCAGGAGACTGCAGGTGGTGATTTTGCTGCTGCTGAACGTGATATGGAACAGGCCTTGAAGTTTGCAGATCCCAAGGATGATGCCCATTTCAATTACGCCCGCATCATCTATAATAAGGAAATCTATCAGAGTGCCCAGCCTTATGCAGGTTGGAGTCTCGACAAGGCACTCCAGCAGATACAGTCTGCCATCAGCATCAAATCCCTACCCACCTATCGTCAGTTGGAAGGTGATATCCGTTTTGCCAAACAGCAGTATGATGAAGCCTATGAGATCTACAATAGTCTGCTGTCCACCAATCTGCGTAGTGCAGAGCTTTTCTTCGCCGCAGCCCGTTGTAAGGAGATGCAGAAAGACACCACAGCCATGCTGGCTCTCATGGATAGCACCATCAATATGTTCAGCCGTCCTTATCTGAAAGATGTTGCACCCTATCTCTGGGCTCGTGCTGAGGCTCGTCGCAATGCAGGACGCTATCGTGATGCCATCAATGACATGAATGAATATGAGACACTCATGACAGCAACTGTCAACGACAACTTCTATTATATCCGTCATCAGGTGGAAATCCAGGGACGTCTGTATCAGCAGGCACTCAACGATATCAACCGTGCCATCCAGATGAATCCCAACGAGGTCCTCTATTATGCCGAGAAAGCTTCGCTGGAGATTCGTGTGGGACTCTATGATCAGGCCATCTCTACAGCTCAGGAATGTATCGCCATTGATGCTGAGAATAGCGATGGTTATCTATTCTTGGGATTAGCCCAATGCCTGAAGGGCCAGAAAGCTGATGGCATCAAAAACCTCCAGAAAGCTAAGGAGCTTGGTGACTCCCAAGCCGATGCTCTGATAGAAAAATACAAATAATCATCATAAAGCCCTGCCGATTGGCAGGGCTTTTAATTTGTTAGAATGGCAGCGGACCATTGCTGTCTGGTGGTGGTATAGGCGACCCGCTACTAAACGGATCGTAACCATCTGGCATCTCAGGTGGTGTATTGTTATTACCATTCACCTTTGATCCTAAAATCTCTCCACCACCCATCGGAGCACGATTTCCCAAGTTCTTGTCTTCTGGATTCTCAAAACGGGTATATTCACCTCGGAAGGTCAACAGCACATCGCCAGTGGCACCTTTACGGTGCTTGGCAATGATGATCTGTGCCATACCGTGCAGATCTCTGCCGTTATCATCCTGATAGATGTGATAGTACTCAGGACGGTGCACGAAGATCACCATATCCGCATCCTGCTCAATGGCTCCCGACTCACGCAGGTCTGACAGTTGCGGACGCTTGCCTTCCAGTCCCTCACGACTCTCTACACCACGGTTCAACTGACTCAGGGCGAGAATAGGGATATCCAACTCCTTAGCCAAACCCTTCAGCGAACGAGAGATTGTTGACACTTCTTCCTGACGCGAGGAGAACCTCATGCCGTTGGCATTCATCAGCTGCAGATAGTCGATCATAATCAGCTTCACACCATGCTCCCTCACCAGTCGGCGGGCTTTGGTCCTCAGTTCAAACACAGAGAGACCTGGCGTGTCATCGACATACAGGGGTGCACCCAACAGGTTGTTGATACGTTTATCCAGACGCTCCCACTCGTCACGCTGCAACTGTCCGTTCAGGATTTTCGAGCCCTGAATCTCACAGGCATTGGAGATCAGACGGTTCACCAACTGCACGTTCGACATTTCAAGTGAGAAGAAAGCCATCGGCACCCTCAGGTCGGCAGCAATGTTCTTTGCCATCGAGAGCGCAAACGAGGTCTTACCCATCGCAGGACGTCCGGCTATGATCACAAGGTCGGAGGCCTGCCAGCCACTGGTGATATCATCCAGCTTATAATAACCAGTGGAGACCCCCGTCAGTCCGTCAGTATTCTTGGCGGCATTCTGGATGGTCTTCACAGCCTGGGCAATCACAGGGTCGATGGCCGTATAGTCCTTCTTCATATTGCGCTGCGACAGTTCGAAGAGCGAGCCCTCAGCCTCCTGCATCAGATCCTCTACATCGATGGTCTCGTCGAAAGCTTTTGTCTCTACCACACTCGCAAACTGGATGAGCTGACGAGCCAGGCTCTTCTGTGCCACGATATTGGCATGATACTCGATGTTGGCTGATGATGCCACTCTGGCACTCAGCTCCGTCACATAGCCAGGACCACCCACTTCCTCCAGATGTCCGTTCTTGGCCAGCTGCTCTGTCACCGTCAGGATATCCACGGGGCGCTCTGCCATACTCAGTTCCATGATGGCCTGATACACCATCTGGTTTCTGGGCTCATAGAAACTTTCTGGACGCAGTGTCTCACACACCACGGCATAGGCATCCTTATCAATCATCAGCGCACCCAGCACAGCCTTCTCTACTTCCAGCGCCTGCGGCTGCAGATGGCCGTAGGTGTTATTCACGGGCTGTGGCTTTCTTGCACGTCTTCTGTTTGTATTATTCTCTTGTTCAGCCATTTATATGATTATTGTTCTTTGATTTCTTTCAATATCGGAAGTGAGATGTGATATCTCACAGCCAGGAATCTCACCAGACAGGTCACCACGAAACTCACGATGGCGCTAAACTCTGTCGATACCCCCAGATCCATCAGCACCCAATAAGCCAACCCGCCCAGCACACAGGCCATCGCATAGATCTCTTTGTGGAAGATCACAGGCTCGTTGTTCAAAAGCACATCACGGATCACGCCACCAGCCGAACCTGTGATACAGCCCATGATGATTGCCACCCAGAAGGGTTGTCCGAAAGCGATGCTTTTCTGGATACCTGCTATTGTAAACAATGCCAGACCCAGAGTGTCAAAAACGAACCACGCATTCTTCAACGGCTCCATCCAACGTCCGAAGAAAGCCACTGTCAGCAGAGCCACGCCAGTACATATCAGATAGATGGGAGTGGTCATCCAGAAAGGGGTTGTCCCCAGCATCACATCACGGATGGTACCACCTCCAATAGCCACTGCCACGCCACACACGTAGCCCCCAAACCAGTCGAACTGCTTAGCAGCCGCATGGCGGATACCTGAAATGGCAAAGGCGAATGTACCTAATAGCTCTATGAGTCTTATTATCAGTTCCTGATCCATCACGTTTTACTCTTCATACCTTTTTCCCCAGTAGTTCACCATACGCTGATACAGCTTCTCCTCCGTGGGGTTATGTTGCCCATGCCAGAAGCGTTCATTCACCAGCGCATCTGGTAGATACTGTTGCTCTGTGAAGTGCCCTGGGAAATCATGCGGATACTTATAGCCGTCATGATAGCCCAACTCCTTCATCAGTTGTGTGGGCGCATTCCTGATAGGCAGCGGCACGGGCTGGTTACCCGTTTCCCTGACCTTCGCCAAGGCGGCATCCACCCCCAGATAAGCACTGTTGCTCTTCGGCGAGGTGGCCAGATACACAGTAGCCTCTGCCAGGGGAATCCTGCCTTCAGGCCAACCGATCTTCATCACGGCATCGAAAGCTGCATTCGCCAACAACAGAGCGTTGGGGTTTGCCAGTCCGATATCCTCAGAAGCACTGATTATCAGGCGTCGCGCAATAAACTGTGGATCCTCCCCTCCTTCTATCATTCTGGCCAGCCAGTAGAGGGCAGCATCAGGATCTGAGCCCCTGATACTCTTGATAAAGGCAGAGATGATGTCGTAATGCATCTCCCCGTCCTTATCATAGGCTAAGGGATTCTGCTGCAGACGGTTCTCCACCATCTCGTCTGTAATAACCACCTCTCCCTCAGGTGCAGCTTCCACTACGAGTTCCAGGATGTTCAGCAACTTCCTGGCGTCACCACCACTATAGCGCAGCATGGCACTTGTCTCCTTCAGTTCTATCTTCCTCTCTTTCAGGATGCTATCCTGATGGATGGCCCTGTCGAGCAGCTTCAGCAGATCGTCTTTCTCCAACGACTTCAACACATAGAGCTGACAACGCGAGAGCAACGGACGGATCACCTCAAACGACGGATTTTCCGTGGTGGCGCCGATCAGTGTCACGATGCCCTTCTCCACTGCCCCCAACAGGGAATCCTGCTGTGACTTAGAGAAACGGTGAATCTCGTCTATAAATAAAATAGGTGAAGCCTCATTGAAGAAACGCCCTTTCTGAGCCTTCTCAATCACATCCCTCACATCCTTCACACCACTCGTCACAGCCGATAGTGTATAAAAGGGTGTTTCCAGCCTGTGGGCGATGATCTGCGCCAGTGTGGTCTTACCCACCCCCGGGGGGCCCCAGAGGATAAACGACGAAATCCGTCCTGCTTCGATCATCTTTCGCAGGACGGCCCCCTCGCCTACCAGATGCTCCTGTCCGATATAATCATCGAGTGAGCGAGGTCTGAGTCTTTCAGCCAGTGGTTGAGCCATAATTTGGTTGCAAAATTACGAATAAGTCGGCTAAAAACCAAATTTATTTCGATTATTAAAAAAAATATTGCCCAAAAACTTGCTAATAAAAAATAAAGTGGTTACATTTGCAGAAAATTTGTAATATTATGGCAAGAACGAAACAACAACTCTGGGACATTCAGGAAAACGATGTGTTCCGCATGTGGGAGGCCGCCACGAAAGACGCAGAAGTAAAAGAAAACATCCAGCACTATCTTGATATCTTCAAGAGTGCCTTCCTGATCGAAGAGATCAAGGAAGAATCGCCTGCCGTCAAGAAGAGCTACGAGAAGCGTGGCTATAAGGTGATGGACATCAGGTTTGAAGAGAACCTGAAGTTCACCTGGGCCATCAAGAAACGTCCTATCCTCCGTGTCACAGACCTCTCTTATGAGAATATCCGCCACATCACAGCAGCTAAGTTGCTGGAGGTCATCGACCGTAACTTCGGAGGCGGCTGGGATTCCCTGTCTCAGTCCATCCAGGATATCATCCTCAGTGGGTTCGACATCTCCACTACCACCCTTCCCAAGGATCGCCTCCACAAGAAGGGCGGCATGTACGACAAGAAGGTGGAAGACGGCTTCGAAGTGCTCGAAGTGTCCAAAGGTGGCTGGGTAGAGGCCATCTTCGCCAAGCTCAAGCCCGAGGAGGAAAAGATCAAGATGAAGTTCAAGGAGAAGGAAGACGGTGATGAAGAAGAGAATCCCGATGACAATGATGACGACTTCGAGGTAGAAGACAACTACAGCTCTCACGACGAGGAAGACGAGGAAGTACAGGATCCCAACGACGATGAGCTCACCGAGGACAACTACTCCACGATGATGGATCTTGGTTCTGAAGACCCCGACGACGAGGCGGCTAATATGCTCGACTACGTAGAGGAATAACCAATTATCTCATTAACAATAACTTTAAAACCCTTTTGAATGATGAACATCCCCGCAGTATTTTGGCTTGTGCCCGTAGCATCGCTCGTGGCACTGGGCATGGCGTGGTTCTTCTTCTGCCAGATGATGGCAGCCGATGAAGGCACGCCCCGTATGAAAGAGATTGCGCTCTATGTACGCAAAGGCGCTATGGCCTACCTGAAACAGCAGTATAAGGTGGTCTGCATCGTCTTTGTGGTGCTTTGTGCCCTCTTTGCCTTCATGGCCTATGGCCTGAACGTGCAGAACCCCTGGGTGCCTTTTGCCTTCCTCACTGGTGGTTTCTTCTCTGGTCTGGCAGGCTTCTTCGGCATGAAGACCGCCACCTATGCCTCCGCCCGTACGGCCAATGCTGCGCGTGAGAGCCTGAACGCTGGTTTGAAGATTGCCTTCCGCTCTGGTGCCGTCATGGGACTCACTGTGGTAGGTCTTGGATTGCTCGACATCGCCATCTGGTTTGTCGTGCTCAACCACTTCGATCAGGATGGTCTCATCTCTATCACCACCACCATGCTGACCTTCGGTATGGGTGCTTCTACTCAGGCGCTCTTTGCCCGTGTGGGTGGTGGTATCTACACAAAGGCTGCCGACGTAGGTGCCGATATCGTGGGAAAAGTTGAGGCCGACATTCCTGAGGATGATCCCCGTAACCCCGCTACTATTGCCGATAATGTAGGTGATAACGTAGGCGACGTGGCTGGTATGGGAGCCGACCTCTATGAGAGCTATTGCGGTTCTGTATTGTCAACAGCCGCCCTTGGCGCTGCCGCCTTTGGCGTGGCAGGTCTCGACATCCAGCTCAAGGCAGTTATCGCCCCGATGCTCATTGCTGCCGTTGGCGTATTCCTCTCACTGCTGGGAATCTTCCTGGTACGTACCAAGGAAGGTGCCACGATGAAGGATCTGCTCCATTCTCTCTCCGTAGGTACGAATGTCAGCGCCATCCTCATCGCCATTGCGTCCTTCGCCATCCTCTATCTCTTAGGTATCGAGAACTGGCTCGGACTCTCCTTCTCTGTCATTTCTGGTCTGGCTGCTGGTGTCATCATCGGACAGGCCACCGAGTACTATACCTCTCATTCTTACAAACCCACCCAAAAGATCTCTGAGGCTGGTCAGACTGGTGCTGCCACTGTGATTATCAAGGGTATCGGCACAGGTATGATCTCTACCTGCATCCCCGTTATCACCATCGGTATTGCCATCATGCTCAGTTACCTCTGTGCCAATGGCTTCGACCTCACCTTGTCTTCTGAGTCACTCTCTCATGGTCTCTATGGCATCGGTATCGCAGCTGTAGGTATGCTCTCCACGCTGGGTATCACCCTCGCCACCGACGCTTACGGACCTATCGCCGACAATGCCGGTGGTAACGCAGAGATGTGTGCATTGGGCGAAGAAGTACGCCACCGTACGGATGCCCTCGACGCACTTGGTAACACCACAGCTGCCACTGGTAAGGGCTTCGCCATCGGCTCTGCTGCCCTCACGGCTCTCGCCCTGCTCGCCTCTTATATCGAGGAGATCAAGATCGCGATGACACGTGCAGGTCAGACGCTGACTGATGTGGCAGGCAATGTGATTGCCGCTTCTGATGCCACTATCCCCGACTTCATGAACTACTTCCAGATCAACCTCATGAACCCACGCGTCATCGTTGGTGCCTTCATCGGTGCGATGGCAGCCTTCCTGTTCTGTGGTATGACCATGGAGGCCGTAGGCCGTGCAGCCGAGAAGATGGTACAGGAGGTGCGCCGTCAGTTCCGCGAAATCGCTGGTATCCTTGAGGGATCAGGCACTCCCGACTATGGTCGTTGTGTGGAGATCTCCACCCGTGCAGCCCAGCACGAGATGGTTGTGCCCTCCATCCTCGCCATCTTGATTCCTATCCTCGTGGGTATCATCCTCGGCGTAGCAGGTGTCATGGGTCTGCTCGTAGGCGGTCTGGCTGGTGGTTTCACCCTTGCCGTCTTCATGGCCAATGCCGGTGGCGCTTGGGATAATGCCAAGAAGAATATCGAGGAGGGCAACTTCGGTGGTAAGGGTTCGTTTGCCCACAAGGCCTGCATCGTAGGCGACACCGTAGGTGATCCGTTCAAGGACACCTCTGGTCCCTCACTTAATATTCTGATCAAGCTCATGTCGATGGTCAGCATCGTCATGGCAGGACTCACCGTAGCATTCTCATAAATGATTCGAAATTGTGTTCTAATGATAGTCTGGCTTTGCAGCGCGTTATGCCTGCAGGGCCAGACGCTTTCTAAGGGATTCTCAGCCGAGACCGTCCCCGACAGCATCTGGCAGTTCATGCAGGGCCGCAGCTATCATCCCAACCCTCATGTCCAGCGTGCCGACCTCCGCTACCTGCGTGTGCTCCATTATGACTACGACGGACGTACCCATCAAGGCGAGCTCGTCTGCAACAAACTCATTGCCTCCAAGCTCCTCACGATCTTCCATGAACTCTACAAGGCCCGCTATCCCATTCAGCAGATCACGCTGGCCGACAACTACGATGGCGACGACGAGCGTCAAATGCGTGCCAACAACACTAGCTGCTTCAACTATCGTATCGTGTCAGACACCAAACACCTGTCTAAGCATGCCTACGGCTTAGCCATCGATGTCAATCCCCTTTATAACCCCTACGTCCGTTATAGTAAGAAAGACGGTCACCGCATCGTAGAGCCTGCCACTGGCGTGCCTTATGCCGATCGTAAGAAGGATTTCCGTTATAAGATCACCATCGACGACCTCTGTTACAAGCTCTTCATTAAGCACGGCTTCACCTGGGGCGGCGCCTGGCGTTCTATGAAAGACTACCAGCATTTCGAATACCACTTAAAGTAGTCCCCTCTTATTTTTGTACGCCTAACATGTGTGTAAAGAAATGGACCTCGATTCACATCGAAGTCCATTCGCAACACAAACACAAAATCGGTTCTTTCGAACCGTTTATTTATTGGATACCGTCCTTACGGAGTTTCTCCTGCCACTTCCAGGCACTCTTCAGCACCT
This sequence comes from uncultured Prevotella sp., assembly GCA_900315695.1. Lineage (GTDB taxonomy): Bacteria > Bacteroidota > Bacteroidia > Bacteroidales > Bacteroidaceae > Prevotella. Next base: position 24,154 of record ONAE01000066.1, read on the forward strand.
CTTCCGTAGGCGTCTCAGCCTTCCAGCCGAGCACCTTGTTGGCCTTGTCAACATTACCCCATACCTGCTCGATATCACCTTCACGACGTGGTGCAAACTCCCAGTTCACCTTTACGCCTGTAGCTTTCTCAAAGCCCTGGACGACCTCTAAGGTTGAAAGACCCTTACCTGTACCGATGTTGAAGATCTCTATGGCATCCGTATCAGGATTGTCAAGTACTCGTTCCATCGCCTTTACGTGAGCCTTTGCCAGATCTACTACATAGATGTAGTCGCGGATACAAGTCTTATCAGGGGTGTTATAGTCATGTCCGAATATCTTCAACTGCTTGCGAATACCCATAGCAGTCTGGGTGACAAACGGAATCAGGTTCATGGGCACGCCATTGGGCAACTCACCGATGAGTGCTGTGGGATGTGCACCAATCGGATTGAAATAACGCAGGATGATACTCTTGATAGGTGCACCAGAATGAACATAGTCATGGATAATCTCTTCATTAATCTGTTTGGTGTTACCATAAGGACTCATCGCTTTCTGGACAGGCGCATTCTCCGTCACAGGCAGATTCTCCTTTGAGGGCTGACCATATACGGTGCAGCTTGATGAGAAGATGATACCCTTCACATCATACTTCGGCATCAACTCCAGCAGATTGATCAGACTCACGAGATTGTTACGATAGTAAAGCAAGGGCTTCTCTACACTCTCACCTACAGCTTTACTGGCTGCAAAGTGAATGATGCCCTCAATCTTCGGATACTTCTTGAAAACACCTTCCAGGGCATCAAAATCACAGCAGTCCACCTTCTCAAACGCAGGGCGGACACCAGTGATCTTCTCAATACCGTCAAGCACATTCTCATTAGAATTTGAAAGGTTATCGATGATCACCACCTCATAACCAGCTTCCTGCAGTTCTACTGTAGTATGGCTTCCGATAAAACCAGTACCACCAGTCACCAAAATCGTCTGTTTCATACTTTTTGAATTTTAAATTCTACATTATATATTTATGTTCTAACCAAGGTTATTTGCAGCACCTCTTTGGTCTGCTCTGTCACGCTGACCCTGTTATCTATTCTTTTCCCGACAAGCCAAATAAATTGGCCTTCAATGTCTGTCAGCACCAACTGACGCTGCTTTTCAAAAATCGAGCACTTCCTGTCTGTCAGGTAGTCACTCACCAACTTCCGTCCAGTCATTCCAAAGGGAATAAAGTCATCTCCATTCTCTATAGGTCTAACTGTCAATGGAAATTTTACCTTTGCTTTATCTATTGTTATACAATCGTCTGACTTTGAGATAGATATATTTTTAGTTCCTTTAACATCCAGACAGAGAAGCTCATCCAGACGATAACGTCCTTCCTCAGGGATTCTGAGCGATTTCATCGGCTCTTTACGTGGTGCCAGCACCAGTTTATCTCTGTCAATCAGCAATGTATGGTCTTGCGTCTCAAACACCCTACCCGATACGCCTTCCAGATGCTCTGTCAGCTGTTCTATCTGTGTGGTATTGAAACCTTTCTCTGCAAGCCATTCGTGCAAGAACAACTCTGGCGACGGCAACTGAAGCAGACTCTGAATGGAGACCATCTCAGTATCAGCAACAGATTCTATGAGTTCACTCTTCTTCTGATCCATCACAGCATCAACCACCTTTTCAGCCTCCTGCATATAACGAGCCGTTTTACAGAGGTTCTCCGTTACACTCGGATTGATCTGCTCCAACAAGGGCAATACATTCAGACGCATTTTGTTTCTTACGAATTCATCGACGAGGTTGGTGGAATCCGTCACATAATCCTGTCCGATGGAATGGAGATATTCCTCAATCTCCTGGCGACTGACGGCTAACAGTGGTCTCACAATCTCACCATTACAGGCTCTGATACCTGTCAGTCCGTGAATACCACTTCCCCTCATCAGGTTCATCAGCAAGGTCTCTACAGCATCATCACGATGGTGAGCCACACAGACTTTCTCTGCCCCTATATCCTGTCTCAGTTGACTGAAATAGCCATAGCGAAGCACTCTTGCAGCCATTTCAATGCTTACTCGATGCAAATCCGCATATTCCTTTGTGTCAAAGTGAATTACATGAAAAGGGATGCCTTGTTTCTGACAGAGATTCTTGGCGAATTCCTCATCCCGATTGCTTTCCTCTCCTCTCAGATGGAAGTTGCAATGTGCTGCCTCAATACGATAGCCCAGATCCTTCAGAATGAGCAACAGCGCCACACTGTCGGCCCCACCACTCAGAGCTACCAGATGCAGCCCCTCGCGACTCAGAAGCGCATGCTTCCCGATGAAATCTGCAACTTTCTTTTTCACGGCTTCACTTATCTCTTTTTACTCCACATAGAGCACCAAGCCTTTCAGATATTCACCCTCTGGGTGATAGATATTGATCGGATGATCAGCAGGCTGATGCAACTGGTGCAGAATACGAACCTTTCTTCCTGCCTGAGCAGCAGCCGTAAAGACCGCATTACGAAAATGATCCTTGGTCACCACCTGCGAACAGCTGAACGTAAAGAGGATTCCCCCAGGCTGAATCTTCTGGAAAGCCTTATTATTCAGACGGGTATAACCCTTCAGTGCGTTATGGAGTGCCCCACGATGCTTAGCAAAGGCAGGAGGATCGAGAATAATCAGGTCATACTGGTCGCCAGCCTGTTCCAGATACTTGAAAGCATCCTCACAGAAAGCCTGATGACGCTGATCGCCTGGGAAATTCAACTCCACGTTGCGGTTGGTCAGTTCGATGGCCTTCGCACTGCTATCTACGGAATGTACCAGTTCTGCCCCACCTCGCATCGCATAAAACGAGAATCCACCGGTATAACAGAACATATTCAGCACCTTCTTACCCATGGCAAAACGCTCCAGCATCGAACGGTTCTCGCGCTGATCCACGAAGAACCCTGTCTTCTGACCTCGTAACCAATCCACATAGAATTTCAGACCGTTCTCTACGGCTATATTATCTTCGGAACCGCCATAGAGGAAACCGTTCTCCATATCGTCCATAAAGGGCAATGTGGTCTCGCTCTTATAGTAGATGTTTTCCAGTCTTCCGTCCATCACCCGTACCAGTTGGTTGGCAATAGCCTTACGGCACAGGTGCATGCCTATGCTGTGAGCCTGCATGACAGCTGTCTTTCCATAGACATCTATCACGAGTCCTGGTAGCATATCCCCCTCACCGTGAACCAGACGATAGGTATTGTTGTCAGGATTGTCTGCAATACCGATGCTCTGTCTCATCTTCAAAGCCGATGTCAGTCGCGAAGCCCAGAAATCATCGTTGATGGTTACATCACGGAACGTCAGTACCCTCACGGCTATCGAACCGGCCTGATAGTGTCCGGTTGCGATAAAATCGCCGTTATTCTTCAATACACGTACAATCTCGCCTTCTTCAATTCCCTGGTCAGCATGCTGGATAGCACCAGAGAACACCCAGGGATGGAATCTAAGAAGACTCTCTTCCTTACCTCGTTTCAGATATATCTGTTTCATTATGTTCTTGCTTAATTTCTTCTTTAACAACCAGTTCATAATCGCCTGTTGCCTTGAGCCTTAACACTTCTTCATAAATACGTACACACGCCCAGGCATCGATGGCAGCATAGATCTTCTGGGTATCCTTCAGGATATCCCGTTCCCAGTTCGACAACCTGTCAGCTTTGCTGATCCGTTCGCCAAACAGGTTCGCATAGATCTTCACCAGACTCTGGTCCTCAATACCAATCTCTCTCACTAAATCCTGCAGATCGACGAAGGAGCCGGCTTCAAACTCACCCAGTTCCCTCAGTCCCAGCAAGTCATTGTTCCAGGCCAGCCCAACCTTTGTCACCGTCTTGTCACCCAACAGTCTGGCTATAGCCGGACACATCCCTATATAGTTTAAGCGGAACAAGAAGCAAATCGACTGATTCGCGACTTGCAGCAAGGAACATTTGTAATGTTTCCCTTTTGTGAACGACGGACGTGTCTCTGTATCCAGTCCGAGAACGGGCTGGGCCAGCAGATAATCTACGGCCGACTCCGCTTGTGCGGGCGTGTTGATGACGACGATTTTCCCATCGTAAACAACTCTTTTCAGGGTTGCAATTGTGGGCTTGTCGAACTTGTTATAAATCAACTTTTTCATTTCTTGGTGCAAAAATACAAAAAAATCATGATTTTTTGATGAAATCTAAGTTTTTTCAACTACTTTTGCATCGAAAATAATGAAATCAGACAAATATGGCGAAGAAAAAGAGTGAGTCTAAGTCAAAAAAGGGCTTTAACCTGGCCGATGTTTTAGAATTCAAAGATATGTTCCACAACGAGAAGCTGAACTTCGTGCTCGGTTGTTTGCTTGTGTGTGTGGCTATCTATCTCATATTGGCATTTATTTCCTATTTTTCTACTGGAGCAGCTGATCAGAGCCTGATAGAGGATCCTCGTGATGGTGAGGTCATGAATGCCCATCATGAGTTCAGCAACACCTGTGGCAGCATTGGCGCTTACGCTTCTTGGTATTTCATCAAGCGTTGCTTTGGTCTTCCGGCTTTCCTCATTCCCGTGTTCATCCTGTTGCTGGGCACCAATCTTATCCGTGCCTTCAGGGTCAATCTGCTCAAGTGGTTCCTGTCGCTCATGATCCTGATGATCTGGGCTTCCATCGCTCTGGCAAGATTCCTGGCACCCTTCCTGACTGACATCTGTTTCAACCCCGGTGGCGATCATGGTGCCTATATCTGTCAATACATCGAGAATTTCTTGGGCGCACCAGGTCTGACAGCAGTGCTTGCCCTGACAGCCATTGCCTTCCTCACCTATATCAGTGCCGAGACCATCTTCTTTGTGCGTAAGATTCTGAACCCCACAAGGTTTCTCGATAAGGTAAAGTTCAAGATCACCAATAATGATCCTGAAGAAAAGACCTATTCCTATGAACAGCAGATTGTTGACGAAGAAGAATCGGAAGAACAGTCTCTGGTGTTCGATGACCCTGCCCCTCAGAGTGTGGAGTTTCACGATGACGGTAAGGCTGTCGTGGTGGATGAGGGTTATCAGGCCTCTGAGCCAGTTCAGCCCGCAGCCCCAGAATCGCCTGCTGCCGCCGACGAGGTAGGTATGGAGATTGAGGTAGCCCAGGGTGAGGCCGCTGCTGATAACCTCACCGTAGCCCCTGCCCTTGAGGATCTGGAGCCCTACGACCCCAAGCGCGACCTCGAGAATTATAAGTATCCGACACTCGACCTGTTGAAGAAATACGAGAACGACGGCAAGCCTTACATTGATATGGAGGAGCAGAACGCCAACAAGAACCGTATCGTGGAAGTGCTTCGTACCTTTGGTGTCGAAATTTCCAGCATCAAGGCCACAGTCGGTCCTACCATCACCCTTTATGAGATTACACTCGCAGCTGGTGTCCGTATCTCTAAGATCCGCTCACTTGAAGACGATATCGCCCTGTCGCTCTCAGCCCTCGGCATCCGTATCATTGCGCCGATTCCTGGTAAGGGTACAGTAGGTATCGAGGTACCTAATGCGAAACCCAGTGTGGTGTCGATGGAATCGATCCTCAACTCCAAGAAATTCCAGGAGACCACGATGGAACTGCCCTGTGCTATGGGTAAGACCATCACCAACGAGGTGTTCATGTTCGACTTGGCCAAAGCGCCTCACCTCCTTGTGGCAGGTGCCACTGGTCAGGGTAAGTCTGTCGGTCTGAATGCCATCCTCACCTCTTTATTATATAAGAAGCATCCTGCAGAGATGAAGATTGTGCTCGTAGATCCTAAGATGGTGGAATTCAGTATCTATAAGACTATCGAGCGACATTTCCTTGCAGCCCTTCCAGAAGAGATGGACAGTCCGATCATCACCGACACCACGAAGGTGGTACGCACCTTGAATTCTCTTTGTGTGGAGATGGATGCCCGTTACGAGTTGCTGATGGCTGCCGGTGAGCGTAACATCAAAGACTATAACAAGAAATTCAAGGAGCGTAAGCTCAACCCAGAGAATGGTCATCGCTTTATGCCTTATATCGTGGTGGTCATCGATGAGTATGGCGATCTGATCATGACGGCAGGTAAGGAGATTGAGCTGCCTATCGCCCGTATCGCCCAGAAGGCACGTGCCGTAGGTATCCACATGATCATTGCCACCCAGCGTCCTACCACCAACATCATCACTGGTACCATCAAGGCCAACTTCCCAGGCCGTATCGCCTTTAAGGTGAGTCAGGGTATCGACTCTAAGACCATCCTCGACCGCATGGGTGCCAATCAGCTTATTGGTCGTGGCGATATGCTCTATCTGCAGGGCAACGACCCCGTGCGTGTGCAGTGTGCGTTTGTTGACACCCCCGAAGTGGTGGAAATCAATAAGTTCATCGCCTCTCAACAGGGTTATGGTTCTCCTTACGAACTGCCTGAGCCGAAGATGGAAGAGGGTGAATCGAGTGGTGAGGCTGCCGATGTGGATCTCACCCATCTTGATCCGCTCTTCGAGGATGCTGCCCGTCTGATTGTGAGCAACCAGAGTGGTTCCACCTCACTCATCCAGCGTAAGTTTGCCATCGGCTACAACCGTGCCGGTCGTCTGATGGATCAGTTGGAGAAGGCTGGTGTCGTAGGTGCCGCTATGGGTAGTAAGCCGCGTGAGGTGCTGATCATCGACGAGGTTAGTCTGAACAACCTGCTTAGTAATCTGAAATAAAAGTTTTAAAAGGTAAAAAGAGAAATGAAAAAGATTTGTTTTCTGTTTCTGACGGCACTCTTCAGTACCGTTACGATGGCACAGGACGCCAAGAGTGTTCTTGACAAGGCTGCTGCCAACATCACAGTAAAAGAAGGTGTGAAAGCCAACTTCACCATGACTGGAGGCATTGGCAATGCCAGTGGAACCATCCTCATCAAAGGCAAGAAGTTCCATGCCACCACATCGAAGGCCACAGTCTGGTTTGATGGCAAGACCATGTGGACCTATATGAAGGATAATGAGGAGGTGAACGTCAGCAATCCTACGGAGGCCCAGCTTCAGACCATCAACCCCTACAACTTCATCAACCTCTATAAGAACGGTTATAGCAGTACCCTCAATAAGACAGGCAACGCCTATGTGGTGCATCTCACCTCTACCGCAAAGGACCGTAAGATCAAGGAGCTCTTCATCACCATCGACAAGCAGAGCTACCATCCCACTCAGGTAAAGCTGTTGCAGGGAAAGATCTGGACCATCTTCGAAATCAAGAATCTCTCGAAGTCAAAGATTGCCGACTCAGAGTTTCGTTTCAATGCCAAGGATTTCCCCAAGGCAGAGGTCATCGACTTGCGCTAACACGCTGACATCGGTCGTATGAACAGGTTACAACTCTATCGGCTCCTGCGTGCGAACAATCGTCTGAGCACACGACGCAGTCCGCTGTTTGAACAGAGCAAATGGGCAAAGGCACTCGTCTTCTTCGGAGGCGCAGTCTTTGCCCTCTATCTTATTATTTATGGTATCCTCATCGCCATGTCGGCTGATGGCTATGCTGGTATGATGGTATCAATGATGCCGATGATTCTGGTGTTCGACTATCTGTTCCGCTTTATCTTTCAGACCACGCCAGGCGTAATGGTGAAACCTTATATCCTCCAGCCGATCTCCCGTTATACGGCCATCGAGTGCTTTCTGATCTCCTCTCATCTCAGTGGCTACAACTTCCTGTGGCTGGCCATGTTTCTGCCCTACTCCATCATCATTCTGATAGCAGATGCTGGTTTCTGGGCTGTCCTGACGGAACTCATCGGCTGTCTGTTGTTCATCATGCTCAACAGTCAGGTCTATCTGTTCTTCCGCACACTCATCAACCGCAACGTCCTTTGGTTCATCGCCTCCATGGTGTTCTACCTGATACCCTTCTGGCCGTTGCTGATGAAGTTCGACACCGACACCTTCGCAAAGATGCTCGACCTCTATGCTGCCTTTGGGCGCAGCGGTTGGCTCCTGCCAGTTCTGATCGTCTGCATCGTCGTTCTCTTCTTCATCAACCGTTCCTTCCAGTTCAGATATGTCTATGAGGAGATCTCCAAGAAGAAGGAGCGTGCCCTGAAGCATATCTCGCAGTTCGGTTTCCTCAACCGTTTCGGATTGATTGGTGAATATCTAAAGATCGAGATCAAGTCGAACATGCGCAACCGTGCCATGCGAACCCGTTGTATCATGAGTCTCGCTATGATCATTGTCTTCTCATCGCTTACAGCCTATACCGATATCTATAACAGCACGTTCATGACCAACTTCTGGTGCATCTACTGCTTTGCGCTCTTCAGTGTCACCTCACTCACGAAGTTCATGGGACAGGAGGGCAACTACTGGTTTTATACCATCGCCCTGCTCATTCCCTTCTTCATCATGTTGCCAGCCGTCTTCAAAGGCAAGTTCACCTGGTTGATGATGCTGGCCTACATGAGTATTGCGGCAGGTCTGGTACATTTCATCATCTTCCAGCTGGCCGTCTATAACAAACAGACCATCCCCTTGCAGCTGAAGGTCACCAACGGCTCCAACTTCGAGAACGGATGGCAGATCGTCATTGAGATGCTGGCCCTCTGCTCACCTGGTATCATTGTCAGTACAGGCTTCGTATTAGTAGGCGAGACACTCACTTACATCCTTATGATTCTGCTGGGTCTGGCATTTGTCATCGCCCATCCTTTTTGGATCCGAAACATCTATCAGCGCATGATGCAACGACGTTATGAGAACCTTGAGGGCTTCCATAGCACGCGCCAATAAGATGAAATAGCCGAATACACAACTTTTTTGAAAGAATTTCCATAAAAAGTTTGGTGGTTTCAGAAAAAGTGTGTACCTTTGCACCCGCAAAAAAGAAAATGCACCCGTAGCTCAGTTGGTAGAGCACCTGACTCTTAATCAGGGTGTCCAGAGTTCGAGCCTCTGCGGGTGTACTTTTTTTATGTTTTGCACCCGTAGCTCAGTTGGTAGAGCACCTGACTCTTAATCAGGGTGTCCAGAGTTCGAGCCTCTGCGGGTGTACGATCTCTAAGAAGGCTGCCGATATGGCTCAGTTGGTAGAGCAACGCATTCGTAATGCGTAGGTCCCCGGTTCGAGTCCGGGTATCGGCTCACAAACAAAATTCCTTTATTTATTTACATGCGGAATTAGCACATCGGTAGTGCACGGGCTTCCCAAGCCTGGGAGGCGGGTTCGATTCCCGTATTCCGCTCTCCTTTTATCTCAGACGGATAGGATCCCCCACTTTGATCTGATAATCATCACCCAGCTTATTCAACTTATACAGCGACTTCAGACGGATGCCGTATTTCTGAGCGATTGTGTACATCGACTCACCCTGGCGCACGTAGTGACGGTAGCCCTTGTAATCCTTCGGTGCCTTCTTCTGCTTTTTCTTCAACCAGATGATCTCACCGTTCTCCAACTCGTCGCGCTTGTCACGCTCGTTATACTTTGCCAGTTTCCTGTAGCTGATACCCACCTCTTTAGCCAGACTCTTGAAGGTATCACCCTGACGCACAATGATGTAATAGTTCTTGTTGAAAGCCTTGATCACATGCAGATTCTGTCCGTTTACAGGCTGGTCTTTCGTGTGCTCAATCATGAACTTGTCATAGTGCTTCGCATCATCATACTGGTAGAGCTTATACAGTTGGATAATCTCTATCAGCTTATGGGCATACTGCGGATTGGTGGCATAGCCAGCAGCCTTCAGTCCTTTCGCCCAGCCCTTATAGTCAGTCTTCTTCAGTGAGAACAGCTGTCGGTATCTCGGACTGTTCACCAGGAACTTCGAGTGGTCCTCATACGACTCGTAGGCTGAGTCATACGCACGGAAGCACTCATTATCCTCGTCGTCGTCATGATAAGTCTTGCGTCCGTTCCATCCGTTACACTTGATGCCGAAGTGGTTATTCCCTTTCACAGCCAGTTCACTCCTGCCCGCACCACTCTCAAACACACCCTGTGCCAGTGTGATCGAAGCAGGGATATTGTAACGTTGCATCTGCTCGATGGCGATATCCTTATACTGGTTGAAATATTGCTGATACGTCTGGTTCCATGTGATCTGTCCAAACGCCGATATCGACATAAAAAAAGCTATAGGGATAAAAAACTTCTTCATCTTTTTACAAATCTTTGTGCAAAAGTAGTGATAATTCCCGAAATATTCGTATTTTTGCGGAAAATTATCGCAATTTATGGAACAACTGGAACTAAAATCAGTGATTACAGCCTGTCAACTTGACGAACTGTCACCTGCCGAACAACATCTCGTGTCGTTAGCCATCGAGGCTACCGAGCGCAGTTACGCCCCCTACTCCCACTTCCATGTGGGTGCTGCCGTACGATTGGATAATGGTGTCGAGATCATTGGCTGCAATCAGGAGAATGCCGCCTACCCCTCTGGCCTCTGTGCCGAGCGCACGGCTCTCTTTACTGCTGGTGCCCAGTATCCTGATGTGGCTGTCTCCACGTTGGCCATTGCCGCACGAGGCACCGATGGCGAGTTGCTCACTGAGCCCTGCAGTCCCTGTGGCAGTTGCCGTCAGGTGATCATTGAGAGTGAGACGCGCGCCAAGCATCCCATCCGCATCCTGCTCTACGGTCGCCGTTGCATCTACGTCATCGACGGCATCCGTCAGCTCATGCCCCTGATGTTCTCTGAGTTCTAATAGCAGCCTTTGCCCTTCGCTGTCGATTCTTCGTTGAGGTGGAAGTCATAATCCAGATTCTCCTCATCGATCTTCACAAACTGTTTCTTACCCTCTATCTCATCTGTCGGACTTTCCCAGATGATGTCCTCGAAGCGTGCCCCCTCTTCGACAATTGTCCTGAGCAGGCAGTTCTCAAAGTGATAATCTACCTCATCACAGATCTGCTCCCCCTCCAACTCATCGTCAGCATAGCCTGTAACGATCGTCCCTTCACAGTCGAAGAGCTTCAGTGGGTTCTCTGTCTCATTCGCCATCCTTAAAGCCTTGCCTCTGCTGGCATCAAACGGATAGAACTGGGCGATGGTGCAGTAGCTTATCTCAGCCTTTCCACCAATCACTGCCAAACAGTCACCACCGGCATTTGTCAGCTGACAATGGTCTAATCTTATCGACGAACCAACAGTCCTCACACCAGTAATTTTCGAATTATGAACAACACAGTGCGTCATCGAAAGTCTGTCATGATTCTCATCCAGTTCAGCCTTATCCATCACGACACCTTCTATGGCATTCTTGATCACAGTCTCCACTAGTTCATTATCTGTTGACGACTCATGGAAATGCACCCCATTCCATTGTCCGCTCACACGGTCATACGGCAGATAGTCGAACATCCGGTCGAGTCGGTCACCTCGCAGTTCACAGCCTTCCATCTTCAGGCTGCCCTCCACCTCCAGTCCCGATTGGTCGTGGAAAAACAGCTGGGTATTCTTCAAGGTCAGCGTCACCCCTTTTCGAACGGTCAGGTCGCCATAGACCACCAAAGGCATTGCCGACTCTATCACAGTATCTTTTTGTATCTCAAGGTCATACAGCTTTTGGGCATCCCATGTCCACGCCCTCAGGTTCACGGCCTGCTCATTACCGTTCTCCTGAATGAACAGCAGATTGTCCTCCACCAGCTTCGGCTCCAACTGATGAGCCGTCTGAGACGTCAGCTCCACGAACACCAGCAGACTGTCCTTTCCTCTGATCTCCACGTTATTGGTCTGCGATCCGTTCGAGTTATCCAGGTAGATGCCATCCACGTTCACGCGAAAGCCCGTCTGGTTACCCTTCTTCAGTTTCACCGTCTGCAGCCTTTGTCCGCTATCCTGACGGTTAAACACCCAGAACGCATACGTAGAAGAGGGCGTATTGCTGAACACCGTATCCAGTTTCAGTGTATCTACCGAGAAATCCAGACGCATACCAGGTCCTGTCGAGAACTTCTCATCATCCTCGCAGGCCACGCACATCAGCGCCACTATCAGCACATAAAAAATCCGTTTCATCTGATGATAAAACGGATTTATTTTCAATTTATTGCTAAAGGCTTACTTAAAATAGCGCTTCAGCAGTCCGGCGAAGCCAGCACCATGACGAGCCTCGTCCTTAGCCATCTCATGAACGGTGTCGTGGATAGCGTCGAAGCCAGCTACCTTCGCGTTCTTGGCGATACGGAACTTATCCTCGCAAGCACCAGCCTCTGCGGCAGCACGCTTCTCCAGATTCGTCTTGGTGTCCCAAACGCACTCACCCAGCAGCTCAGCAAACTTTGCAGCGTGCTCTGCCTCCTCGAAAGCATAACGCTTGAAAGCCTCTGCGATCTCAGGATAGCCCTCACGGTCAGCCTGACGACTCATGGCCAGATACATACCAACCTCGCCACACTCACCATTGAAGTGGTTACGCAGGTCGTTAATCATCTCCTCTGAAACACCCTCGGGCTTGCCGTCGCCAATCTTGTGAACGGTAGCATAGGTCACCTCTGCATTGTCATCCATCTCAGAGAACTTAGAGGCAGGAGCCTTACAGATTGGGCACTTCTCAGGAGCTGCATCGCCTTCATAGATATAACCACAAACGGCGCAAATAAACTTTTTCTTCATAATTGTAATTGTTCTTTAGTTATTAATTAATGTGTCTTTTTAGAGTTCTTTTAAACTTCTGTTTGCAAATATACGAACTAAATTCCAATTTTCCAAACATTTTCCAAAATTTATTTTCGCCAATGCGATTTATAACTCTGTTATACTGCCTACACCTGAGCGCTTATTATCCTTTTTCTTAGGATTACCAGCGTATTTCAGAGAGCCGACACCTGATACCCTACCCTCAATATGCTCCGAAGCATAGCAAGTGATGCTGCCCACACCCGACACACTGGCCTTTACATTCAGCGCCTTCAGTTTTTCGGCATTGATGCTGCCCACACCACTATTGATGATCTTGACATCGTCTGCGATACCGCTGATGTTGATGCTACCCACACCGCTGTTCACGATCTCAAGTCGGTCTGTGTCCAGACTATCCATGCTGATGCTGGCAGCACCGCTGTTCCGCAACTCAATCAGGTCGCTGGTATATACACGAATATTCACCTTCTTAGTTGTGATGTTAATGTTGCTCTTTCGGAAACCTATTCTTAACGCTTTGTCTTTATTCTCGAATTTATACAGCTCTATGTAGTTGTCTGGCGCAGTCAGTTCAACGGTACCATCCTTTCTCTCGTCCTGGATGATCTCCACATGACCCACACAAGTCATCTCCACTTTCTCGAATGGCTGCAACTTATAGGTCTGTGTTACCACATTGTCGCTCGGCTCAATCTGGTTGGAGTCCCATCCCATCACGTTCATCTTACAACTCATGAAAGTCATCATGCATACCATCAAAAACAAAACCTTTTTCATTTCCTTACAATTTTAATTGGTTATACTTTGTCTATTTGACGCTCTCGATGGCCGAAAAGTTGCAAAGCTAGCTATTATTGTCTCGAAAAACATTCCCTTTAAGGGAACAACATATTCCCACGTTGGGAATGAAATGTTCCCACGTTGGGAACAAAACATTCCCATACTGGGAACATATCGAAAGCCTGTAGTTTAACGATTGCGATACTTAATTCAACTAACACCTAACATCCTATTTAAATAAATCCAGTGTTTATCGGGGTTTCCGAAGGTTTTCCTATCCTCAACACCTAACGTAACACCTAACAATCTCCTAACAAACATCTAACGTTAGGTGTTGTGTTAGGAGATTGTTAGATGTTTGGAAGCACAAGATATTTCTAAGTCCCTTATACAAAGGCATTTCCAAGAAAACCATGTTAGATGTTAGGTGATGAAAGATTTTTCAAGAATTGCCCTTAAATGAGATTTTTGCGGGAATTAAATCTAGAACTTGCCACATTTAAATCTAACAATTGCTGAAATTAAATCTAGCAATCCGCCCTATAAATTGGAAGTAGGGCGCAAAAGTTCCTGTCTCTTCTGCGCCCATATATTTAAATGCCCACAACAAATTTGTTGTTACCTTACTTTTTCAAATAATCTTCTACTGGCTCCCTGCTTATACCCATTTTCTTGCAATTATCTAAATTGATATGGTCTGGTAGGCATAAGATTTCGGTTCATCAGACAAATGAAGTGACGGCTCTTTCATGTAAGGCATATAGTCTGAGTTTAAAGTACTGCTCATCCCTAAATCCGTAGGCATTTCTTTTGAG
>ONAE01000142.1 GCA_900315695.1 uncultured Prevotella sp.
CGCTTGTATCCTCGTTGCAGATACCTAGAAGAATCAGGAATCCTTGTCCGATTTCTGCTTTCTTTCTGCCCTCAATGGTAACGCTGGCATGACTGACTCGTTGTATGACTGCTCTCATTGCTTATTGATTTGTTTGCAAAGATACTAACTTATTTCGTAACCTCCAAATTTTATCCAAATATTGTGGTCATTTGGTCAAGGTCATTTGGTCATTTTCGATTTCGGGAACGCGGTCATTTGCTCACTATATATAAATAGAATATTTATATTATAGTGGAGAATTTTGACAATCCGTTTTCGATTTTGACAAATGACCAAATGACCAAATGACCACGCAAATTGCTACCATTAATGCTAGCATTTTTTTCCTTTAATGGTAGCAATAATTTCCCTTAATGGCTGCAAAAGGCCTATTTTGCGCTTTCTTTGAAATGATTATACACAATCTCTGCTTTTGACTTGCCAATCAGGTTTGTGAGTGTTTCGAGGTCTGCCTCGCGGATCTTTTTAACCGATTTGAGGCCATTTAGAAGCTCGTCACGCGTTTTGGGACCTATGCCCTTGATGTCATCAAGCTCAGAGTGTAAAGCGCGCTTAGAGCGCTTGTTTCTGTGGAATTCGATGGCAAAGCGATGCACCTCATCCTGGATATGCGTCAATACGTGGAAGAGCTCAGAATCTGTCTTCAAAGCCACGTGAATCGGTGGGAAACCATAAAGCAGTTCACCTCCATCTGGCCCTTTCCGCCATCAGCAATAATAAGGTCGGGTAGGGGCTGTTCTTCATCTATCAATCGGGTATAGCGGCGATGCACCACTTCTTTCATCGAAGCATAGTCATCAGGCCCCTCTACCGTCTTGATATTGAAGTGTTTATAGTCTTTTTTGCTGGGTTTCATAGCCTTGAAGACCACGCAGGAAGCCACAGCATCAGAACCTGAGATGTTGGAGTTGTCGAAACACTCGATATGATAGGGTAGTTTGGGCAAGTGAAGCTTGTCCTGAAGCTCCTTCATCAAGCGTGTCTGCTTCTGTTCCGGGTTCAGTTTCTCAGCCTGTTTCAGACGATCTAACTTGTACTGTTTTCCATTCATAATCGACAAGTCGAGCAGCTTCTTCTTATCGCCTCTTTGGGGGATGGTGAAGGCGACATTTTCGAGTTCTACATCTACCTCTTCTGGTACGATAATCTCTTTGGCATCGCTCTTGAATCGCTGTCGCAGTTCGATGATACCCAGCTGCAACAGTTCTTCGTCACTCTCGTTCAGTTTCTTCTTGTATTCAATCGTGAAACTCTGGTTGATACTGCCGTTGGATACGTGGATATAGTTGATAAATGCGAGTTTCTCGTCGCTGGTAATCGAGAAAACATCCACATTGTTGATGGTATGACTCACCACCTCACTATGCGTTACAAAGCTGTCGAGCATGATGTATTTCCGCTTCACTTCTTCTGCCTCTTCGAAACGCAGTTCTTCACTCAGTTTCAGCATCTCTTCTTTTAGGTCACGAAGTACCTGACGCGCTTTGTTTCCCTACGCAGGGCCCCATGCATTTTTTGATATGATAATCCAGACAGACCTTATATTTCCCTGATGCAACGCCTTCTTTTGTCAGTGAGGTATTGCAAGTGCGAGGATGATAGAGTTCTTTAATCAGATTCAGTACCCCGTACATGCTACCCACGTGAGAGTAGGGCCCATAGTAGGTGCCCCATTTCTTATTGATGGTACGGGTCTTGAAGATGCGTGGGAAGGGTTCGTTGGTGATACAGATGGAAGGGTAAGTCTTACCATCTTTCAGCAAGACATTATAGCGAGGATTGTATTTCTTGATGAGCGAGTTTTCAAGCAATAATGCATCCTCTTCCGTATTCACCACCGTATAGCTGATATCGTGGATTTTACTGACGAGTACCTTAGTCTTGAAACGATCCACTTCCGTGTGGAAATAAGACGAGACCCTCGATTTGAGATTCTTAGCCTTACCTACGTAGATGATGGTGTGCTCATCATCATAAAACTGGTAGCTGCCAGGCTTCTCTGGCAACCTGCTTACGATACCTTTCAGATAGGCTAAACGCTTCTCATTTTCTTCCTTCGTCATCCTTTTTGTTTCACGTGGAACATTGTTAGACAATCATCAGCGTTGTAAGATCGATATCCTTAAACAGATCTCGTCCGTGCAGACCTTCATCTCTGATCTCAACAAGGAAATTCATGTAGATCTTCTTTGGGTGGAAATAGTTCACAAGCTTGTAAGCTGCCTTTGCTGTTCCACCAGTTGCCAACAAGTCGTCATGAATCAGAACGATGTCGTTTTCATCGATGGAGTCGATATGCATCTCAATGGTATCAACACCATATTCTTTTGAGAACGATTCCTTGATCACTATTGCTGGCAGCTTACCAGGTTTACGAGCCAGTACAATTCCACAACCTAATCTTCCGGCCAAAGCCGAAGCCATTACAAATCCCCGACTCTCGACACCGACGATTTTCGTGATGCCCTTGTCTTTGTAAATCGCCTCGAGTTCGTCGAGCATAATTTGTACACATTCGGCATTTTTGTAGAGCGTAGTTACGTCTCTGAAGTTGATGCCTTTCTTGGGGAAATCTGGTATGCAACGCAGATTGTCAATCAATGTTTGGTTGTTCATAATTAATGAGTTATAAGAATTTTACTAATCATTTGTTTCACGTGGAACATTAGCGCCCCATCAGTACCAAGAGTACATTGATGTCGCTGGGAGAGACCCCAGGTATACGACTGGCCTGAGCCAGCGTCTCCGGTTGGATCTTCATCAGTTTCTGTCGGCATTCGGTAGAAAGACCTTGCAGTTCTTCGTAGTTAAAATGGCCGCGAATCTTGATGTTCTCCAATCGGTGCATCTTCTCTGCCACCATCCGCTCTCGTTCGATATAACCTTTATATTTCATTCTGACCTCTGCTGCCTCTCTAATCTCCTCTTGTCGATTGATTGGGCGAGAAAGTATTTCTTTCAGCTGGGGGATGATCTCTGACAGATTCTGCAGATTCAGTTGGGGACGATTTACGAGTTCTGACAGCTTACAACCAAACTGGAGTGGGGTAGTGCCTAAGGCTTCAAGAGCCGAATTGATTAATCGTGGTTTGATGGCGAACTCCTGACAGAAAGTCTCGATTTCTTCGATGGCCTTTTTCTTCTCCATCCACCAGTCATAACGATCTCGTTTCACCAATCCCAACTCATAGGCTTTCTCTGTCAGTCGTGCATCAGCATCGTCTTGTCTCAGCAGAATACGATATTCGGCTCGTGAGGTGAACATGCGGTAAGGTTCATCCACACCTTTCGTCACCAGGTCATCTATGAGTACGCCGATATAGGCTTCATCGCGATGCAGTATGAACGGATTGTAGGTCTCACCATTTGAGCTGCCTGCGAAACCAGCCTTGAGGGCTGCGTTGATACCAGCCATCGTACCTTGTCCGCCTGCCTCCTCATATCCTGTTGTACCATTTACCTGTCCTGCCATGAAGAGATTAGGGATGATTTTCGATTCCAACGAGTGATAGAGTTGGGTGGGATCAAAGAAATCGTATTCTATCGCATAGCCAGGACGATATACTTTCACATCGCGGAAGGCTGGCATTTTCTTAAGTGCCTCTATCTGCACATCCATTGGCAACGAAGATGAGAAGCCGTTAAGATACATCTCGTTGGTATCCTCGCCTTCTGGTTCCAAAAACAACGGATGCTTTTCGCGATCTGGGAAGGTGACGAGCTTTGTCTCGATCGAAGGACAATATCGAGGACCTATCGATTGAATCTGTCCGTTATAGAGAGGGGAGTCATCAAGTCCACTACGTAGCATCTCGTGAACTTCTGGATTCGTGTTCACTGTCCAACAGGGTAGTTGCTGGAGCGCTCCTTTCTTATTCATATAACTGAACTGATAGGGGCGTTGCTCACCAGGCTGCTCTTCCAGATCCTCGAAATGAACTGAACGCTTATCGATGCGGACAGGTGTACCCGTTTTCATACGAGCCGACACTACACCATGACGGGTAATACTCTCGGTGAAATGGGCAACGGCAGGTTCGGCAATGCGTCCCCCAGCAACCATCTTCCGTCCGATGTGCATCAGTCCATTCAAGAAGGTACCTGCTGTAAGGACTACACATTTGGCATAGAGCTCTGCGCCCCAAATGGTCCTCACACCAACAGCCTCGCCGTTTTCTACTAATAACTCGTCAGCCTGATCCTGCCAGATGTCGAGGTTGGCTGTCTGGTCGAGCACCCTACGCCATTCCCAGATGAACTTCCCTCTGTCGCATTGGGCACGAGGACTCCACATCGCTGGTCCCTTGCCCACGTTCAACATACGGAACTGGATTGAGGTGGCGTCTGTCACAAGTCCCATCTGACCACCCAGCGCATCGATTTCACGTACAATCTGGCCTTTGGCAATTCCACCAATAGCAGGGTTGCACGACATCTGCGCAATCTTGTTCATGTCCATCGTCACCAGACAGGTTTTGGCACCCATATTGGCACTGGCGCAAGCGGCCTCACAACCAGCGTGACCACCCCCAATTACCAACACATCGTAGTTCAATTTCATTCTTCTTTTTCTAATTTTCCGCAAAAGTAAGCATAAAATTTGAAATTTTAATGCATTTTTCGACCAAAAAACTTTGAAAGTTCATAATTTTATAGTATCTTTGCGGTCTAAAGCCAATGTAAACTACCTAAAATAAGGTACACAAGGGTATATAATTTTTTTATAAATAATTTAATTTCAACAACTTATGTGGTTAATCAATTCATCAATTGGTAGAAAAGTTGTAATGTCCGTTACGGGTGTAGCGCTTTTCTCGGAGGAAGGTTACAACATGATTTGCGAATTCCTGGGTGCCAACTGGTATGCTGTAGTAGCAACACTTGGTCTGGCTGCCCTGGCAGTGATTCACATCGTCTTCGCGTTTATCCTGACGGCTCAGAACCGTAAGGCTCGCGGCGAAAACCGTTACGAGGTGGCTACAGAAGTCAATCCCGGTATTGTGGAGTGGTCTTCTAAGAACATGCTCGTGCTGGGTATCATTATCTGTCTTGGTCTTCTGCTTCACTTGTACAACTTCTGGTACAACATGATGTTTGCAGAGTTAGTGGGAACTTATACACAGTATGATCCCGCTGATGGTTTTGCTTGGATTAAGGAGACTTTCTCTAATCCTGTGTTCGTGGTTCTTTACATCATTTGGCTTGTTGCCATTTGGTTCCACCTCACTCACGGCTTCTGGTCAGCTATGCAGACCCTTGGCTGGAGCGGTAAGACTTGGCTCTGCCGTTGGAAGATGATAGGCTTCATTTACACTACCGTGCTGATGCTCGCCTTCCTCGTAGTAGTTCTGGCTTTCGCATTCAAGTGTGCTCCGAGCCTTTGCTAATTATCAACTTTATAAAATTTTAGATTATGGCTAAAGTATTAGATTCTAAGATTCCCGCAGGTCCAGTACCTGAGAAATGGAAGGAATATAAGGCTCATCAGCGTCTCGTTAATCCGAAGAACAAGCTGAAGCTCGATGTGATCGTGGTTGGTACTGGTCTGGCTGGTGCTTCTGCTGCCGCTTCACTCGGTGAGATGGGCTTCAATGTAATCAATCTGTGTATTCAGGACTCTCCTCGTCGTGCTCACTCTATTGCTGCTCAGGGTGGTATCAACGCCGCCAAGTGCTATCAGAACGATGGTGACTCTATCTACCGTCTGTTCTACGATACCGTAAAGGGTGGTGACTATCGTGCTCGCGAGGCCAACGTTTATCGTCTGGCAGAGGTTTCTAACAATATTATCGACCAGTGCGTAGCTCAGGGCGTTCCTTTCGCTCGTGAGTATGGTGGTATGCTGGCCAACCGTTCTTTCGGTGGTGCTCAGGTAAGCCGTACGTTCTACGCTAAGGGTCAGACAGGTCAGCAGTTGCTGTTGGGTGCTTACTCTTCACTGAGCTGTCAGGTACAGGCTGGTAAGGTGAAGCTCTATACCCGTTATGAGATGGAAGATGTGGTGATCGTTGATGGTCGTGCTCGTGGTATCATCGCCAAAGACCTCTGCACAGGTAAGCTGGTTCGCTTCAGTGCCAACGCCGTAGTCATCGCTACTGGTGGTTATGGTAACACCTATTTCCTTTCTACCAACGCTATGGGTTGTAACTGTACAGCCGCTGTTCAGTGCTATCGTAAGGGTGCTTATTTTGCAAATCCCTCTTACGTTCAGATTCACCCCACCTGTATCCCCGTTCATGGCGACAAGCAGTCAAAGCTGACGCTGATGTCTGAGTCACTGCGTAACGATGGTCGTATCTGGGTTCCTAAGAAGATTGAGGATGCCAAGGCTCTGCAGGCTGGAACAAAGCAGGGTTGGGAGATTCCTGAGGAGGATCGTGACTACTATCTGGAGCGCCGTTATCCAGCATTCGGTAACCTCGTTCCACGTGACGTTGCCTCTCGTGCCGCCAAGGAGCGCTGCGATAAGGGCTTCGGTGTGAACAACACAGGTCTGGCTGTATTCCTCGACTTCTCTGAGTCAATCAACCGTCTGGGCATCGACGTGATCATGCAGCGTTATGGTAACCTCTTCGAGATGTATGAGGAGATCACAGACGTATTCCCTGGTGATGTTGCCAACGAGATTAACGGTGTGAAGTACTACAAGCCGATGATGATTTATCCCGCTATCCACTACACGATGGGTGGTATCTGGGTTGACTACGAGCTGCAGACCACTATCCCCGGCCTGTTCGCTATCGGTGAGTGTAACTTCTCAGATCACGGTGCTAACCGTTTGGGTGCTTCTGCGCTGATGCAGGGTCTGGCCGATGGTTACTTTGTGCTGCCTTACACCATCCAGAACTATCTGGCTGATCAGGCTGTTTGGCCGAAGGTTTCTACCGATCTGCCTGAGTTTGAGGAGGCAGAGAAGAAGGTTGACGCTGAGATGGATCGTCTGTTGAACATCAAGGGTAAGCGTTCAGTTGACTCTATCCATAAGGAACTTGGTCACATCATGTGGGAGTATGTTGGTATGGGTCGCACCGCTGAGGGCCTGAAGACTGGTTTGAAGAAGATGCACGAACTGGAGAAGGAGTTCGACGAGAATCTCTTCGTTCCTGGCACTAAGGAAGGTCTGAATGTGGAGCTCGACAAAGCTATCCACCTGCGTGACTTCTTCACCATGGGTCAGCTCGTTGCTTTCGATGCCCTCTCTCGTAATGAGTCTTGCGGTGGTCATTTCCGCGAGGAGTATCAGACAGAGGAAGGCGAGGCAAAGCGCGACGATGAGAACTACTTCTATGTAGGCTGCTGGGAGTACAAAGGCAAGGGCAATGAGCCTGAGCTCATCAAGGAGCCGCTGGAGTACGAGGCTATTAAGGTACAGACACGTAACTATAAAAATTAATTAGGTATGGCTAAGAATATTTCATTTACTATAAAGTTCTGGCGCCAGAATGGCCCCAAGGACCAAGGTCATTTCGATACGCACGAGATGCACGATATTCCCGATGATACCTCGTTCCTCGAGATGCTTGACATCCTGAACGAGGAGCTCATCAACGAAGGCAAGGAGCCCTTCGTGTTCGATCACGACTGCCGCGAGGGTATCTGCGGTATGTGCTCGCTGTATATTTCATCCAGGCTGGTGGTTATACTACGATCCGTACAGGTCAAGCACAGGATGCCAACGCTATCCTGATTCCTAAGGAGGATGCTGATGAGGCTATGGACTGCGCTTCTTGCATCGGCTGTGGCGCTTGCGTTGCTGCTTGTAAGAACGGTTCTGCCATGCTGTTCGTATCATCTAAGGTTTCTCAGCTGGCTCTGCTTCCACAGGGTCGCGTAGAGGCTGCACGTCGTGTGAAGAACATGATTGCCAAGATGGACGAGCTCGGCTTTGGTAACTGTACCAACACTCGTGCCTGCGAGGCTGTCTGCCCGAAGAACGAGACCATCGCCAACATCGCTCGCCTCAACCGCGAGATGATCAAGGCTAAGCTTGCCGACTAAAACCATCTATCGGTAATGGGGGCTATTGTGTCCCCATTACCTT
>ONAE01000059.1 GCA_900315695.1 uncultured Prevotella sp.
TGGTGCTGCCCCCGTTCAAGCCCCGTCGTACGGACGAGGAGGTGATCAAGCAGTGTCCTTGGGCTTCTACTGGTAAGCCGAAGGGTGGTCGTGAGCGTGTGGTGATTACCTCGCTCGAGTTGAAGCCTGAGATTATGGAGCAGCGTAATATCGCTCTCCAGGAGAAATATGCGAAGATTCAGGAGAACGAGGTTCGCTATGAAGAGCAGCTGATGGACGATGCAGAGTATGCTATCGTAGCCTTCGGTTCTGCAGCCCGTATCGCAGAGAAGAGCGTAGAGATTGCCCGTGAGCAGGGTATCAAGGTCGGCCTGTTCCGTCCTATCACACTGTTCCCATTCCCCACGAAGCAAATTGAGGCTTTGTCGAAGAAGGTGAAGGGTATCCTCGTGGCTGAGATCAATGCTGGTCAGATGGTACAGGATGTTCGCCTCGCTGTGAATGGTGCTGTGCCTGTAGAGCAGTTCGGTCGTCTGGGTGGTATCGTGCCCGATCCCGAGGAGATTGTTGAAGCTTTAAAGAAGGTCATGTAAGTTATGGATAGAAATCAAATAATTAGTCCAGAGAATATCGTCTGCAAGAAGCCGACGCTGATGAACGACAATAACATGCACTACTGCCCAGGCTGTAGTCACGGTGTGGTGCATAAGCTCATTGCCGAAGTCATCGAGGAAATGGGTATGGAGGATAAGGCCGTAGGTGTATCGCCTGTAGGTTGTGCCGTCTTCGCGTACAATTATATAGATATAGACTGGCAGGAGGCTGCCCATGGTAGAGCACCCGCACTGGCTACTGGTATCAAGCGCTGCTGGCCTGACCGTCTGGTATTCACCTATCAGGGTGATGGTGACTTGGCTTGTATCGGTACTTGTGAGACCATCCACGCTCTGAACCGTGGTGAGAATATCGTGATCATCTTCGTGAACAATGCTATCTATGGTATGACAGGTGGTCAGATGGCTCCTACGACCCTGATTGGTCAGAAGACCTCTACCTGTCCTTATGGTCGTGATCCCCAGTTACATGGCTATCCCCTGAAGATGGCTGATATCGCTGCTGGTCTGGAGGGTACTTGCTATGTGACTCGTCAGAGTGTAGAGTCTGTAGCCTCTATCAACAAGGCGAAGAAGGCGCTGCGTAAGGCTTTCGAGGCTTCGATGGCTGGTAAGGGTAGCTCACTCGTGGAGTTTGTTTCTACCTGTAACAGCGGTTGGAAACTCACACCTGCTAAGGCTAATGAATGGATGAAGGAGAATATGTTCCCCTTCTATCCCAAAGGTGACTTAAAAGATACGACAAATGAATGATTGAGCAAACCGAATGCAGAGAGCTCGCTCTATGCTGAGGTGCAGCCAATTATGCATAAAATGCAATTTTATGAAAAAGGAGATAATTATTTCAGGTTTCGGAGGTCAGGGCGTGCTCTCAATGGGTAAGATTCTGGCCTATTCAGGACTGATGGAGGATAAAGAGGTGACTTGGATGCCTGCATACGGACCTGAGCAGCGTGGTGGTACTTCGAACCGAAGATCAAACCTGGTGGTATCCTGATCTACGATGGTTTTGGTATCATCAACAAACCTACGCGTAAGGACATCACCATCTACGAGATCAATGCGATGGACAAGGCTGCCGAGATGAAAAATGGTAAGGTGTTCAACATGATTGTACTGGGTGGTCTGCTGAAGGTGGCTCCTGTGGTAAGCGACAAGGGTGTGGAGAAGGCACTCTTCAAGACACTGCCTGAGCGTCATCATTCGCTGATTCCTCTGAATATGGAAGCCCTGAAAGAAGGTGCCAAGATCATTGAGGAAGTGAAGTAATAGAATAAATCCCCCTCTTAAAGATGAAGCCCCGCCGGATGGCGGGGCTTCTCGATTTATTTCGGTAATATCACTCGATAATTGCCACTCAGGTGCATGAAGGCAAACAGACGGAGCAGTCCATCGTAGTAGGCATCGAAGTAGCCATCCTCGAAAGGCTCATGCTTCGCATTCCACAGTGCATCCACAAATTCCTTGCTCTTATCATGACTACACATCATAGAGGCTGCTGCTGTGGTTGCTACCAGTCCGATACTATGACGCAGCTTGCGGAAGCCGCCAGCAGGCAGAATCTCATCGTCCTCAGGCAATGATCCATCCACACGATACTGATCCACGAACTTGTCAACACCCTGACTATAGAAGAAGTTCTGGATCTTCTCACCGTATTGGCGCTGCCACTCTCCGTCGGCACAACTCCATTCATAATCGAGGGTGATATTCATAGGGACGCGCCAGGAGTCGTAACGGAAGTTATTGGAGCCAAAACGACGGGGTGCACCATTCTGATTCTGAGGCATACCAGGGAAACGAGGCATCTGCATCTCACTACCGTCATACTGGCTCATATCTGGATTCAGACCGGTTTGCTCGTTGGTGGCTTTATGCAGATATGCACGACTCTTGGCAGCACACTCATTCCAATAGTCACTGCGCCCATCGTCGGCCCATTTAGCCCATACCTCATAGAAAGCAGGGATGTGATAGCTTGGATCCGTGAAACGCTGTCCGAAACCATCAGGTGTGAAGGTGATGAGCTGTGTCTCCGGATCAATCAGATACATTTTCTGTGGACCAGTCTGTTGGGGGCCGAAGCCGGGGAACCCACCTTGCATCGGCTCTGGTTCATACTCTTTGGGCTGGATACAGTCGAGGATATGCTGGGCCTCTGCCTTGTAGTTGATGCCAGTATCATTTCCCCAGCGGTTAGAGGCAAAGATGAGTGCCGTGATGAAGTAGAGCTCACCATCAGAGGCAGCACCTTCAGCATTGTGAGTACCGTCGGTCTTGCAGCTCCAGGCGAAATAGCCTTTGCGGTTGCCGTCCTGATGCTGCATGTATTTCTTGCTCCAGCGCCACAGACGGTCGAAGATATCCTTCTCACCAAACTGCACGGCAATCATCAGTCCGTACGACATACCTTCCGTACGGGCATCGTTGTTCTTGATATCTGAGACATAACCCAGCGAATCGCCCACTTCGAAATAGACCTTGTTAGGACCACGGAAGACATCGTTGAACACTTCTTTGAGTTTCGCATCGACATCGGCCTGTTGGTAACCCATCTCCACAAGGAGATTACGGTATTGACCTGTTTCGAACGCGCCCTTTTTCCAAGGGGTTATTGCCATCGTCTGGATGGCCAGCATCATTAGGGATGCTAAAATGATTGATTTCTTCATATCTGAATAGTTGATTAAAGTATTGTCAGATAACCTTGATAGTTGTGGTTGCACTCAAATGGCGCGTCTCATCAGTTACTTTCAGTGTCAGTGTGCCTGCTGTCTTAGCACTGCGAACCACGACAACCAGCTGTCCATTGAAGAGCTTCATCGTTGGCGCCTTAAACGATTCCAGACTGGTAGCGTCTCCATTGCAGACGGCCTCGAATGAGCCTGCACCAGTGACCTCGAAGGTCAGTTGATCATCTGCTTGCGGAATCAGGGTGCCTTCTGCATCCGTCAATGAGACGGTGATAAAGGCGAGATCGTCGCCATCGGCTTTGAATGATTCGTCGGCTGTCCAAGTGTCGAGTTGTAGTTTGGCGGGCTTACCGGCTGTCTTTACCGTCTGTTCGCCAGCCTTATTACCCTGGGCATCATATACCACGACCTTGATTTCTCCCGGTTCGTATTTCACGTTGTTCCAGCGCAGACGATAACGGTCCAGACGCTCCTTGGGATTTTTGGAGATCTTGCCTTGGCTCTTGCCGTTCACAAAGAGTTCGCCAGTGGGATAGTCGGTATAGCAATAGACTGGCGTGACCTCTCCAATACGGTTTCCCTTGTCTTTCTTTGAGGTTCCCCAACTCCAGTGGGGCAGGAGATGGATGGTGTGTGCATCCTTATTCCAATGACTCCGATACAGATAGTAACGGTCCTTTGGCAGTCCTGCCAGATCGCAGATGCCGAAATAACTGCTGCGTGAGGGCCAGTATTCATCATAAGGTGAAGGTTCACCCAGATAGTCGTAGCCTGTCCACACAAACTCGCCAATCACCCAGTCCTTGTCATCCTGCCAAACCCAGTCATCATCAGGCAGATTACTCCATGGCGAATATTCCAGATCGTAGCTCGAACATTGGCCATCGGCCTTCTCCAGTGCGTTGGGGTCATAACCAGGTGCCCATGAGGCAAAACGGGAGTTATCATCAGGTACTACAGGGAACTTATAGACACCACGTGAACTGACTGTAGAAGCCGTTTCTGAACCCAACAGGAATCCCTGTGGCAATTGCTTGATATTGTTATCATACTTATGTACGCGATAGTTGAAACCAGGCACATCCATCAGCTTGGCTACACCACTCTCAATAGAAGCCTCGGCATGATCGAGCCCCTGCGTGACATAACGGGTGGAATCGAGACTATGACAGGCCTGCTGCAACTGTTCTGAGAGATTCTTACCTTCGGCGCTGCCCTGTTCTGGAATCTCGTTGCCGATGCTCCACATGATGATACTCGGGTGGTTGCGGTTGGCCAGGATGAGATGCTCGATGTCGAGACGCCACCAGTCATCGAAGAAACGGGCATAACCGTTTTTGCACTTGGGATATCTCCACATATCGAAACTCTCTGCCATCACCATCATACCAAGTGAGTCGCAGATATCCATCTGCATCTGTGAGGGCATGTTATGTGAGGTACGGATGGCGTCGCAGCCCATCTCCTTCATCATCTTGATCTGGCGGATGAGGGCAGACTTGTTGACGGCAGCACCCAAAGGACCGAGGTCGTGATGCAGACAAACACCTTTAATTTTACGTGTGACACCATTCAGCTGGAATCCACCTTCCTTGGATACTTTGACAGTGCGGATACCGAACTTCTGAGTTAGCTGGTCGAGCAATTCGCCGCTCTGCGAGTATTTGATGCGAGCGGTATATAAATAAGGTGACTCTGGGCTCCACAACTTTGGCTGATTAATGGTAATAGCCATTTGTGCGATACCCTCGTTATTCAGATCGTCGCTACTGCCACTTGCCACCATCTTACCTGTAGCATCGCAGATCTCTACCTCGAATTTCAAGCCGCCATCCAGTGCGCTGCCAATGCCTACGTTTACATCCAGGACGGCCTGATTGGCATTCAACTCGCGGGTGCGGATAAACGTCTTCCAAGGGTCAATCCATCCCATACTAGTAAGCACAAGTTTTACCGGGCGATAGATACCTGCACCAGGATACCAGCGACTGCTTTCTTCTACATTCTGCAGATCAACTTCCAGTAGGTTGTCGCCTGTTTGTACAAATGGGGTGATATCAACGCGGAAGGTGTTATAACCGTAAGCCCAGTAGCCAGCCTGCATGCCGTTGATGCTTACGGTAGGTTCGGCCATAGCGCCATCAAATACCAACATGGCGTGCTTGTAGCCTTCGGGAATGATGATGGTGCGCTTATAATGTCCCTGGCCAATCCAAGGCAGAGCCCCCGATCTTCCACTCTTTTCGGTGGCTTCCGTCTCACCGTTTTGTTCGATAGCCACATTCTGCAGATCCCATTGCTTATCGAAGGGACCGGCAATCGCCCAATCGTGAGGCACACGCACCGTTTGCCACGTCTGCTGATCTCGGGAGAAGCGCCAGTCATCAGTGAGAATCGTCTCCTGACGAGGCTGCGCCAGAACTGACAGACTTGCTGTCAGGAACAGTGTTAGTAGATTTTCTTTCATTTCAGATTGCAATTAGTTGTCATTATTTGGTGCAAAAATACGAAAAAATCCCGAAATTGTTGGCTAATTGGCAGAATTAATGTATTTTTGCACCTAATTTACACGAAATAAATACTTTATGATATGAAGGAATCCTATAAACATCAGTTAAGAAGTGCCGTTTGTACCGAAGGTAGAAGGATGGCTGGTGCCCGTGCCCTTTGGGTGGCTACGGGTATGAAACATGAGCAGTTTGGCAAACCCATTATTGCCATTGTTAACTCATTCACGCAGTTTGTGCCAGGTCATACCCATCTGCATGAGATCGGACAGATTGTGCGGGAAGAGATCGAGAAGATGGGCTGCTATGCTGCAGAGTTTAACACGATTGCCATCGACGATGGTATCGCCATGGGTCATGATGGTATGCTGTATTCGCTGCCCTCACGTGACATCATTGCCGACAGCGTGGAATATATGGTCAATGCCCACAAGGCTGATGCGATGATCTGCATCTCCAACTGTGATAAGGTAACCCCGGGTATGCTGATGGCTTCCATGCGACTGAACATCCCTACGGTGTTCTGTAGTGGTGGTCCGATGGAGGCAGGCCGTTGGCGTGGTGAGAATGCCGACCTGATCACAGCGATGGTGAAAGGTGCCGATCCTTCTGTCACAGACGAGGAGATGAAAGAGATTGAGGAATGTGCCTGTCCTGGATGCGGCTCTTGCTCTGGTATGTTTACTGCCAACTCCATGAATTCGCTTACAGAGGCTATCGGTCTTTCTCTGCCTGGTAATGGTACGATCCTTGCTACCCATACCAACCGTATCGAACTCTTCAAGGCAGCTGCCCGTCAGGTGGTGAAGAATGCCTTTGCCTATTATAAGGATGGTGACGAGAGCGTTTTGCCTCGTAGCATCGCTACCCGTAAGGCCTTTATGAATGCCATGTCGCTGGATATCGCGATGGGTGGTTCTACCAATACGGTACTCCATCTGCTGGCTGTGGCTCAGGAGGCAGGCACCGATTTCACGATGAAGGATATCGACGCTCTGAGCCGTAAGGTGCCTTGTCTGTGTAAACTGGCTCCTAACACCCAGAAGTATTCTGTTCAGGAGTGCGGTCGTGCTGGTGGTATCCTGGGCATCCTGAATGAACTGAACAAGGGTGGCCTGATTGACGGCTCTGCTCCACGTGTGGACGGTATGACACTGGCTGAGGCCATGAAGAAATACAGTATTGTGGATGGTGCAGTAGATACTGAGGCAAACCGTATCTATCAGTCGGCTCCTGGCAACCGCTTCTCTACGAAGATGGGATCCCAGTCGGAAGAGTGGGGGAGTCTTGATACCGATCGTGCCAATGGTTGTATCCGTGACCTAGAACATGCCTATACCAAAGACGGCGGTTTGGCTGTGCTCTTTGGTAATATCGCCCAGGACGGCTGTGTAGTTAAAACTGCTGGTGTTGATGAGAGTCTCTGGCATTTTGAGGGGCCTGCTGTGGTGTTCGACTCTCAGGAAGATGCCTGCGAGGGAATCCTTGGTGGTAAGGTGAAGAGTGGCGATTGCGTGGTCATCACCCACGAAGGACCTAAGGGCGGTCCGGGTATGCAGGAGATGCTTTATCCCACCTCTTATATCAAGTCGATGCATCTTGGCAAGGAGTGCGCTCTGATTACCGATGGCCGTTTCTCAGGTGGTACCAGTGGTCTGAGTATCGGCCATATCTCTCCTGAGGCTGCCAATGGTGGTAACATCGGCAAGATCAAGGATGGCGATATCATCGTGATAGATATCCCCTCACGCAGTATCAGCGTGAAACTCTCCGACGAGGAGCTCGCAGCCCGTCCGCAGCAACCCTTGAAGCGCAATCGTGTGGTGTCTAAGGCACTGCGTGCTTATGCTCAGAGTGTATCATCAGCTGATAAGGGTGGAATTAGAATTATAGCAGACTAATATGAAAGATAGAATAACTGGAGCGAAGGCGATGATGCGTGCCTTACAGGCAGAAGGTGTTAAGACCATCTTCGGGTATCCTGGTGGTTCCATCATGCCTGTCTATGATGCGCTCTTCGACTATACGCGTGGTGAGAAAAAATGCTTCGATCATATCTTGGTTCGTCATGAACAGGGTGCAACCCATGCCGCAGAGGGCTATGCCCGAGTCAGTGGTGAGGTTGGTGTAGCCTTGGTAACCAGTGGTCCTGGCGTGACTAATACGTTGACAGGTATCGCTGATGCCATGCTTGACTCTACACCTATCGTGGTGATTGCGGGTCAGGTGCCTATCGCCGCCTTGGGTACCGATGCCTTCCAGGAGGTTGACCTTGTGGGTGTATCACAGCCTATCTCGAAATGGAGTTACCAGATCCGTCGTGCCGAGGATGTGGCATGGGCTGTCAGTCGTGCCTTTTATATTGCCCGCACCGGACGCCCAGGCCCCGTCGTACTCGACTTCGCGAAGAATGCGCAGACAGAGGAGATCGACTGGGAGCCTCAGAAGGTGAACTTCATTCGCAGCTATGTGCCTTATCCCAAATTAGATCATGAGGCTGTGCACAAGGCGGCAGCGTTGATCAACAATGCTAAGAAACCGCTGGCGTTGGTAGGGCAGGGCGTAGAACTGGGTAATGCCCAGGAGGAGTTGAAACGATTCCTTGAGAAAGCCAATATCCCCGCAGGTCGTACGATGCTTGGACTCTCTGCCCTGCCATCAGACCATCCGCTGAATATGGGTATGCTGGGTATGCATGGAAACTATGCTGTAAACCTGAAGGAACAGGAATGTGACGTACTGATTGCCATTGGTATGCGTTTCAGCGATCGTGTTACGGGTAATCTCAAGACCTATGCCAAACAGGCTAAGATCATCCACCTCGATATCGACCGCAGTGAGATTGATAAGAATGTGAAGACCGATGTTGCTGTGGTGGCCGATTGTAAGGAGTCATTACCTGCCCTTACCGAACTGATTCAGCCGAATAATCATCAGGAATGGATTGAGTCGTTCAAGCCTCTCGACGAGATGGAACGCGTAAAGGTCATAGAGCCTGCCATCCATCCCAAAGAAGGTCCGCTGTTGATGGGTGAGGTGGTTCACGCCATCGCCAATCAGGCTCCTGACAACGCCATACTTGTGACGGATGTTGGCCAGAACCAGCTGTTTGCGACTCGTTACTTCAAATATCATCACAAGCGTAGTATCTGTACGAGTGGTGGTTTGGGTACGATGGGTTATGGTATGCCAGCCGCCATTGGCGCCACCTTCGCTGCCCCCGATCGTACGGTCTGCTGTTTTATGGGTGATGGCGGTTTCCAGATGTGTATAGAGGAACTTGGTACCATCATGGAGCAGAAAGCCCCGGTGAAGATGATTCTGATGAACAATCACTATCTGGGAAATGTGCGCCAGTGGCAGGATATGTTCTGGTTGCGTCGTAAGTCGTTCACGAAGATGATGAACCCCAACTACGAGCTGATTGCTCAGGGTTATGGCATTCCATATCAGGCTGTTGTGGATCGTCAGGATCTGCAGGCAGCAGTTGCCAAGATGCTTGCCACAGAAGGACCGTATATCCTTGAATGTGCGATTCTTGAGGAGGACAATGTTTTGCCGATGACACCTCCGGGTATGAATGTCGATCAAATGATGTTAGAGATATAAGATTATGGAAGATAATAAGAAGAAAACGTAGCGGGTATTCTGAATCAGGTAACCGCTGTTTTTACCCGTCGTCAGGTGAACATCGAGAGTCTGAACGTGTCTGCCTCCAGTATCCCAGGCGTCCACAAATATACGATTACGGCCTGGAGCGACGAGGATCAGATTATCAAGATAGTCCACCAGATAGAGAAGAAGATCGACGTGGTGAAAGCTAACTATTTTACTGACGATCAGCTGTTTATCCGTGAGTCTGGCTTGTATAAGCTCGCCACTCAGATGGTGCTGGAGAATCCGGAAATTTCTCGCACCATTCGCCGTTATGGTGCTAGTATTATAGAGGTGAACCCCACTTATACCATCGTGATGAAGTTCGGACTGACTGAGGATATCATCTCCCTCTTCCGTGCGCTTGATGCCTTTGGCTGTGTGCTGCAATACACGCGTTCTGGCCGTATAGCCGTTACCCGTGGCATGCAGGAGCAGGTAAGCCAGTTCTTGGAAGAAAGGGAACAGAAAAGATAGCTTGGAAAGGATTTTAGATGTTACGCAAGAGTATCCTGATAATCTGTCTGATGTTCGCGTCGCTTGTTGGCGAAGCGCAGATCGTTTTACCCGATTCCTTGCTGACCGTTACGAAATCCTATGTCTATAATATCACCAGTCCCGATACGGCTCAGGCTATTCTCAATACCGTACGTAAGCGTCAGACAGAGCCCGTTTGGCGAATAGACTTTGCTGAGGGTGACCTGAATTACAACATGCGCCGCTATCTGAAGGCTCTCTCCTTTTTCGAGCGTGTTAAGGAGGAGGCTTCCCTTCGTGATAGTTCTTATGTGCAGATGCTTCTCTATAAGCGGCTCATGGACTGTTACGACGCCCTTAACCTC
Organism: uncultured Prevotella sp.; assembly: GCA_900315695.1. Lineage (GTDB taxonomy): Bacteria > Bacteroidota > Bacteroidia > Bacteroidales > Bacteroidaceae > Prevotella. The sequence goes on from ONAE01000059.1 coordinate 10,251, forward strand.
AACGACCAACTGATTAGAACCATTTACGCCCTTCGTAAGATGGCCTTGGCCAGAGATGATAAGGCCTTCGAGTCGATGGCTGTCTTTATGAGTGGTAAACAGCACCATTATCATGGTCAGATAGACAAGGGCTATGCCTCTTGTTTGGAAGGTCTCGAGCTGATGCGTGAGACGGAATACGAGAACAAACATATCGAACTGCGTAACTATTATGGAGAGTTATTAAAGATGTACACGCGCGATGGACTTTTTGAGGAAGCCATCCACATGTCGCATCATCAGGAAGCAGAGGCCCTCTATCCGTCGCCTGCCATTATGCTTAAAGCCAGGGAGCGCGGTCTGCGCCAGGTCTATGCCCTCCGTGCCAGCATGTATGCCCATGCCGGTAATATGGCCGAGGCCAACAAAGCCTATGCCGCCTGGAAGAAAACCGGTTGCGGCAATCCCATCGACGATATGGATATCTACGACTATCTGCAACTTAGCCATCATAACGACGAAGCCTTGACTATCATTGCCCGTTACCGTGAATTCCTGTGCGAACAGGGCGATACCGTCTCTTATCGTATGCTCACAAACTCTACATCATCAAGTCGGGTGAGCAGATGCAGACCACCTACAACCTGCTGCAGGAGCAGTCGGCCTCCAAATCGAAGACGAAGTGGCTCATCTGGGCAGGCGTTGCTATTGCAATCGTGTTTTTGGTCGTGCTGATTATCCTCTATTATGTCCGCAACGAACGTCGCCATTTCCGTGATATGCGCCGATTGATCCATGTGCTCGACGCTTACCGTCGGGCTGTGGTCAACGGAGAGTCCTCCACATCGCCAGAGGTCGTGGCAGCGATTGAAGAGCTTCGTTCCATCAAACTCCCAGAAAACCAGCCGGCAGAAGGGGAGGAGGAACCCGACGATGAAGACCATCGCCTGTATGTAGAGATGGACACGCAGGTGACCCGCGATCGGCTGTTTCTTAAACCAGGTCTTGGACGTGAAGACCTCATGCGTCTGATAGGAGTCGATAAGAACCGTTTTGGTAAGATGATGAGCAAGTACTCCGATGCCTCCAATACTTCGGTTTATATCAATACCAAACGTGTGGAGTATGGTGCCGTCTTGCTGTTGGAGCATCCCGAGTACACTATTTCCACAGTAGCTACGGAGTGTGGCATGAGCAATACGGTTACGTTTAACCGTACATTTAAGGAGATTTATAATATGACACCTTCCGAATATCGTGAGAAAATGACGACGATTTAGGGGGGGGGTAATTCTGTTTGTTGAGATTGTTTGGGGGTTAGACTTTGGACAAATTGTTTTTAAGGTCAAAATGCTATCACTCTGATAATAAGCACTCTTGACAAATTGTTGTACTTGAATTTGGACGGATTGTTTTTCAAATTTAATAATCGATCCTTCTCGATTTGTCGGTTTTTATTGTAGTTATTGAGGGTGGTTTAAGGCTTTCAAATGTTAAAATATGACAAATTGTTAGAAGAAAACGACTAAATTTTATGCTTTAAAAGCAAATTTCCACCTTATAATAAAAATAAATTCCTATCTTTGCACTATAAAAAAAAACGATAATCACCGTGAGGAAGTTCAATTTATTATCCTTAGCCATCATTTTACTGTTGGCGATTGTAAATGTTCAGAAGGTAAACGCACAGCACTTTACCATCAGCAATAATTTGCTTTATGATGCTACGCTGACTCCCAATCTTAGGTTGGGTGCCCGCTTGTCACCGCACTGGTCTCTAGGCTTGACTGCGGGCTATCGCCCTTGGCCTACTGACGATAACGAGTCGAAGAAATGGAAACATCTACTTCTGGCTCCAGATGCACGTTACTGGACCGATTCGGTGAATGTTCATCATTTCTTTGGCTTTAATCTTATCTACAGCCATTACAATGTTGCTGAAGTCAAGTTTCCTTTCGGCCTGTGGAAGTCTGTTCGTGACGAGCGTCGTCAGGGGGATCTTGCTGCTGTCGGTGCCTATTATGGTTATTCCTGGCCGTTAGGTCGTTTTTGGAATCTGGAAACCCACATCGGCTTAGCGCTCGGTTATACCTGGTATGACCGCTATCAATGTGGTCATTGTGGAAAGAAGATCGGCAGCGACAAGAAAGTCTTTGTGATGCCTCAGGCTGGCGTGAGCATCGTCTATAACATCCCAGGTCGCCCTCGCAAGGTGGAACAGCCTGTTGTGCTGCCAGCAGTGGAGGAGCCTGTTACGGCTGCGGTGGATGTTCAGCCGTTTGTCGCATCCCTTTCACCAGTTCCTGAATTCAAAGGTCGGGCTGGTGAGCTTCAGCAAGACAATCAGGTGGTAACTCATATCTCCGAGTATCGGCCCTACGATCGTACCCGTATCCTCCGTAAAGAGAAGAACGCTCTGTTCGTTCATTTCGATTTTGGCAAGTCGAAGTTGCGTAAAGACTATCGTGAGAATAATGCCACACTGGATCGCATCGTCGATATTACCCGTCAGATTATGGCTGATTCCACCAGCAGTGTGAAGAAGATACAACTTGTTGGCTTAGCTTCTTTTGAAGGTAATACAGCCACCAATGAGCGGTTAGCCCAGAATCGTGCTTTGGCTTTACAGCATTACATCCAGCAGGAGGTGAGTGTGCCCGACTCGATGTTTGAGACCGTTGGAGGCGGTGAGGCCTGGACTGATTTCCGCGATCAGTTGAATGATATCGTGACGGATGATCCAGAGGATCGCATCGGTTTGCGTAAAGTCATCGAGATTATTGACCAGGAACAGGATGTTAATGTGCGCGAACGCCGTATCAAGCAGTTGGATAAAGGTCGCACTTGGACCTATATCAAGATGAATATCCTGAAAGATCAGCGTAACTCCGGTTATATCAATATCTACTATGACTATGTGCCCGACAAGGCAGCTGCTACCATCAACGAGGCCAACGAGCTGCTTACTACCGACTGTAGTGACTGCCACCATGAGGCACTTCGCCTGCTTTTGACAGTCCGCAACGACGAACGAGCCCAGAATGCCCTTGGTGTTGCCTACTGGCTCTGTGGTCAGCGTGATGAAGCCCTGGCGTGCTTCCGCCGTGCTGCTGCCAACGGCAATGCCAATGCCCAGGAGAACCTGCGTCAGTTAGAGAAAGGCGCACAACAGTGAATTTCAAGTGAATTAGTAATAATATAAAAAGATAAACAATGAAAAAGTATTTGAATTATGCCTTTGCAGGTGCGATAGCACTAACAGGCGCAGTGGGATTGTCCAGCTGTTCGTCCAGTGAGGTCACTGCGGCAGACAACACCAATCCTAATTATGATCCTATTGATCAAAGCGTATTTGCACAGTTCGTGTTCAACGTGTCCACAGGTAATCAGGCTACTACTCGTCAGTCTTCTGCTGCTACACAGGCTGTTACTTCGGAAACATTTCGTGGCATCAATAATGCAGCTCTTTTCACCTACAAGCTTGGTACCGATGGTAAACATCTCGCCACTGCAACCGTTGCTGACAGATTCATAGATTTGGGTAGTCCTATTGCAAGTTCTACCATCACTTCCGCCAATTCCCATCGCGTATTGGAGATGAGTTTGCCCATCAATACCAATACGATGCTGTTCTACGGAAAGGCACCAGAGGGTACAGCATCATCGGCAGAGACTCAAAAAGGTTATACGGCATACGATCTTTACGGTCACTTGGACGATTACACCTTAGCCGGTGGTACTGGTGATAATGCTGGTAAGGACATCTCTGCAGCCAATTTCGAGTTAGGTACGCGTATGACTGCTGACAATCTTACAAAGTATGAAGAGATAAAGAAGCTGCTCGGAGGTGTGCTGACCTGTATCATCAACACTAAGATAGCTGGTACTGACCATGTAGCGCTGAGTGCAGAACACTATGGCGTTGCCGTTGCTGCGGATGAGTATCCTGCTGTTGTCACATGGGCTGATTATGTCAATGCTTCTGGTACAAGTCCTGTTGAGACTACCAAAGAGCTTTATGCATTGGAGATAAAACTGGCTGAAGTTTATAAGGCATTGACCACCATTCAGACTGCTCAGGGTGAATTGCGAGCAGGTTATGGTACTGCCATCCTCCATACGATAGAAGATGTGTGGACGGTCATCAATAGTGTACAATGTGCTACACCGTTCAGCAAAGGTGAGGCTGTAGCAAAAAAACTGGCAGAATTAATCCATGTAGAGATCAACAAATATTTTGATGGCACTGTGCCTATGACTGGCGATAATAAGGGTGGAGCTGTAACGGGTGTTGCCTTTAAACCCGTTAGTACAATGGTAACTGCCTTTAATGCCGATGGTTTATGGCCTACTGCCACCCACCCAACAGTCGCTGGAATAGGATCAGAAGATCTTTCCCAATTCCCAATGGCTTATGCCGTACCTTCAGGAGCTGCTCACTATGACTGGAAGAGTACTGAAAAGATTTTTGAGTATGTGACAAACTATAATACTTCTTCTGTAGGTGGCGGTAGTGGTTTTACGGTAGATAGCTACTATTATCCTGCCGAATTGCTGTACTTTGGCAATAGCCCGCTGCGCGTATCGGGTACAGAGCATAAGGAACCAACTTATCCTAATGGTGTAAGCAACTGGCAGGACGATAGTAAATGGTCTGATGATTGGGATAAAGATAAGCATGTGGTATCTACAACCAGGAGTGTAGCAATGAGGAATAACATCAACTATGGTTCTGCACTATTAAAGACGACTGTTGGCTATAAGGCATTGACTTTGAACGACAACAACCATGCCATCCAGAAAGCAAAGGATCCGACACTTGCTGAGGGAGACGAGCCTGATAAGGAGATTACGGTTGATGCTACAAGCTTCCAGTTGGTAGGTGTTATTATTGGCGGACAGTACAAGAAAGTAGGTTGGGATTTCACTCCTAAGACTACCGGTAATACTCAGGGTTATATTTACGATAAAGCCATTCCTGAAGGTGCAAATGGCATTCCTGGTACTGTTAACACACCATCTAATCCTAACTATACGTTGGTGTTTGATAACTACAAAGCGGGAGGTTATGCCCAGGATGAAGTTTATGTTGCCCTGGAGTTGAAGAATAATACCCATCAGGATTTCTATGGCAAGCATAGCTTGATTCGCCATGGCGATTCGTTCTATCTGGTAGGTAAGCTGGATAGTCCTACAATTTCATGGAGTGGTTTGGGACAAGTTTCAACAGATCATCCACTGCCGCCATACGATGCTGATGGCAATTCGATTGAAACAGTCCGCGTATTTATGCAAGATTTTATGACTACTGCTAATTTCTGGTTTTATCCCAATTCATTGCAGCAAGCACTGCTGACCGTTCCCGATTTGCGCCACAGCTCACTGACGCTGGGACTGTCAGTAGATATGAGCTGGTCAACTGGTATATCATTTGAAGATATTGAACTTGGAAAATAATTTATAATTGTTACCTGTGAGGCATAGAAGTAATACTTTCATGATAGGACTCCTGCTGTCAGCCAGCTGGCTGATGGCGGGGTGCTCCGTCATCGATGATGATCTGTCGGACTGCCCTGAGGAGGGACCACAGGCCACCATGGACTATGAGTTGAAACTGGTGACGAACATGACGACAGAGCTGACGACGCAGCTGACCACACAGACGGATATTCAGCTGGCTAGTGCTCTGAAGCAGTACCTGAATGGTATCTTCACCGACTTCGCCCACGATGTCGATCTCTCATTCTATGATACGGTGGGGGACTCCACCCTGCTGCAGAAAGACGAGCATATCATGGATGCGAACCAGGCGAGCTATTCGCTGAACCTGCCGATGCGTCAGTATATGCACCTGGCAGCGGCAAACGTGGTGGACAACGAGCTCGTGGACGTGATGTATGACAACCGCTGTCACCGATCGATGATCGACCAGGTGATACGCGACACCATCGACTCCCACACGACGGGTATCTTTACAGCCCGTCAGCCGATGGAGGTGCTGGGTAACGTGAGTCAGAATTTCAACGTCCACCTGTATATGGCCAACTGTGCCGCCACCTTGGTGATTGATCCTAATAACTATGGCTCGATTGACGATGTCCGTGTCTATAGTACAGGTTTTGCCACAGGCTTTAGTATCTGTGACAGTGTCTTCCATTATGACCGTCAACCACCGATTGTAAGGGCATCCATGGTAAAGTCTGACGGTATTGACGAGCGGGCTTTCTGCTCAGTAACGTTCCCTTCGCCCGAACCGTCACGGGCTAATACCCGAACGATCATCGAGACGGAGGAGCCGTTTATTGCAGAGCCTTCCGACGAAGTACTGTGGGAGTTCCGTGTCTATGTCCCCGTAAAGGGAAATACCCGTAGCGAGGATTCTATCACTGAGACGATCCTTCCCTTGAAGGTGCCCCTGCGTGCCGGAGAGCTCAAGGTTATCAAGTGTAGGATAGGGGATCAAGGTGAGATTATCCCTGAAAATCCCGAGATTGGCACCTCAGTGACCCTGAACTGGCAGTCGGGACTGGTGATAGATACTTAATTTTTTTACGATTACGATTTTAACGAATGAAACGAATAAGGATGGAGAGAAAGAGTAGAATCATTGGCTTGATGCCGCTGGTGATGTCGCTGATGCTGCTGGGCTGTGCCAAAGATGGGAAAGACGGAGCAGGTGGTGGCGACCAGCAGGTAGAGGTTGTGAACGTCAGGTTTGCGTTCTCCATGTTTTCCCAGCATAGTCATAGAGCCGCGACCCGTATGGATTCCGCAATCGTTAATCCGACGGCTCTGGCGGATGGTTTGGAAGATGCTCGTATGCTCTGCTTCAATGGCATGCCGACATCCAGTTCGAAAAAGATTGGCGAGATGATTGAGTTCAAGAACCTCGAGGATGAAATCATCTCCAGCGACACCGTCTCCGGTGAGACCTCAGGCACCGAGGTCTCAGAGTTCCGACAGGTCGGTGTGCCGGTGGGAACTACCCACTTCGGTTTTTACGGCAAAGCCCCGGCGGCTTCCAGCACCCATGAGGATCGTATGAACAACGGTATCATCGAGGTGGTAGGCCTGTCGAAGAGCACCTATCAAGGTAATAGTGGCATCCGCTTCAAACCCGTACAGATCTGCAAGTCTGCTGCTGACTTTGGAGGTAGTGCAGCTGGCGCAAAGCTGTTCGACCTGCTGAATGAGCTGATGGCTGTGACAAGTACGGAGGCCGCACCTAACGACCGATGGGAAACGGTCGAAGAAATCAACCTGAATGAGGCCTATCAGCGTATGATTGAGCTGAAGACCCTCTCTTCCCAGCATGTGGCACTCATGCTCGCTAAAGTCTATTTGGTAGTCAGCCAGGCACCTGAGGGTGAACCGGGACGACAGCTTGCCGATGCCATCAAGGCTAAGATAGCATCGGTATGCACCACCGCTCCGACACTGACGAGCACGATGGTTGACCTGAAGGAAGAGTATCAGGATTTTCCCAATGACATACATCTGCCAATGGGGGCAGCCCGGATTATGTGGGACGACACTCAGAAGAAGTTTATTGTTCCAGATGTGCAGGCATATGGCAAGCAGTTTGACATCGCCTCGATGAATGATTACTGCTATCCCATGAACCTGCAGTATCAGGTGCTGTCAGACATCGTGGCCAGCGATACCGAGGTGGCGATGCCAGCCATAGAGGGGGGGGAGAGCCTCTCTGAGCAATGGCAGGATCTCATCGACAATCTCTATAGTGGTGCTTCGACGATGGTGCAGAAGAACACCAAGTCGGTGGCCATGAAGCAGCAGGTGAACTACGCCGTTGGTAAGCTCGCCTTGAAAACGCGTATTGCCAGCAGCGATAATATGTATGATGCCAAAGGCAAGTATGTTGACGTATCTAACGGCTTTACATTGAAGGGCTATATCATCGGTGGTCAACGGGAGGTGGACTATAATTTCCAGCCTGTGGACGGCAGCAGGGAATTTGCCATCTACGACACCGGTCTGAACGGTGGTCCTCAGCAGGTGAAGCGCTATGCCTTCACGAAGGAGAACTTCGTGCTCGGACTGGGCACGGCGGCAGACAAGGGCATCCAGATCGCTCTGGAGTTGGTGAACAATGGTGACGACTTCCAAGGAGCTGATGGTGTGATTGTGCATGGTGCCACTTTCTACCTCGTGGCTAACCTGGTACCTAGTGAAGGTATGAACTACACTTCGGGCAGTATCGATAAGGTGTTCACCCGTGATAAGGCTACCACAGTGGCCCTCACCATCGAGGGAGGGTATCCGGATACCGATGGTGATGGCAAGCCTGATCCCGAACTTGATGAACATGGTAAGGCAAAGCCGCTTAAAGGTTTGGCGACAGCCACTTACGGTCTGCCGGACTTGAGAATTCCAAAGCCTGGAGTAGGACTGAGCGTCAACCTCAATTGGGAAGAAGGACTATGGTATGATGACATAATATTATAAATAAAATAAGGTATGAAGAGTAATCGTTATTTAGCCATGATGATCGCTGGGCTGTCGTTTCCAGCGATGTTCACTGCGTGTTCTTCGGGGCGTGATGCCGAAGACATTTCCAACGTAGTTTACAATGAGGAAGGCAAAGCTGGTGTGAAACCTGAGTTTGTCATCTCCTTGCCCCGTAATGTTGTCGGTACTACCCGTCAGGAGAACGACATTGTGCAGATTTCTGGAACTTCAGAACAGTTCCGTGGAATCGACCATATCCGACTAATACCTTTCAGTTCCGTTCCGAACTCATCATCAACAAAGTTGGCTGGCATCATCCATCTGAGCAGTATCAATGCGTTGGAGAAGCCGGGGTCAGTGAACTATAAGGTATATGCGGATCAGTTCGTGCCCGTAGGAACTAAGAATTTCCTGTTTTATGGAAAGGCCGTAGATAGGAGTGTGGATGCCCCCCTGACCTCAATGGACGACAAGTTCAAGTACGGTGTTTTGAAGTATGAAGGACTCACAGAGAGTGAGTTCTCTAGTGTTGCAAGCGTAAATTTCTCTCTGGAGCAGATCAACACCAATCAGGATCAGCAGCAGAATAATGCCGTAGGTCGTGCTATTATCCAGCTGATGTCACAACTGGCCAATGTCACAGTCTCTGGTGACGCTCCCAATAATGCCTGGAGCACCACCACCCATACCGTTCTGGCTGCCCTTTATAAGAACTTTATTGGTACCACGGTTTACTCTTCGAACAGTCTGGCCCTGATTCTCGATAAGATCTATTTTGGTTTGGAACACGTTGAGGCTTCCGATCCTGCCTATCCTTTGGCCAACCAAATCCGTAGTTTGATTCTTGGTGCCTGTAATGCAGGCTATGAGCCCATTGCCAATACGCCCGTAGAACTGAATTCAGACTATTCTGGTTATCCCGGCAATATCGGACTTCCCGACGGTGCTGCCCGCTGCCGTTGGAATGCCAGCGGCCTGCAGGCAAACATGTTTGTTGACATGACCGCCAACTATACGCTAGGCTTCAAGGTGAAGCCCACCGACTACTGCTATCCCGCTGCCCTGTGGTATTTTGTCAGCACACCAGTCAAGACCTCCAACAAAATTGAATCCGAAAATTATACTGACCAGACCAGTTGGAATAAAGTCATTAGTGATGTCTATAGTCCGGAGAACAATGAGGTCGTCACCGGCACACGTTCTGTCGCCCTTGTCGATCCCGTGCAGTATGCCGTAGGTCGTCTGGAGACCACAGTGCAGATGGAACCTGGTGGTATCATCTATGATGGTGATGGTAAGGCGGTGGACTTTGGTGACGGTTATACGTTGAAAGGCTTGCTCCTTGGTGGTCAGAACAGCGTGAACTATGCCTTTGAATCAACTGGTAACGAGAACTTCTGTATTTATGACCGTGTGATGTCATCCTCCAACTTAACCTTCAAACCAGGTGGTGTAGCAACAGCGCCTAATCAAACGCTGGCTTTGGAGACGAAGACCAACCAGAAATTATTCGCTGCTTTGGAGCTCGTCAACAACGGACAGGCTTTCAGGGGTGCTGACGGAACCATTCCTGCAGGAGGCATCTTCTATATGACGGTGGCTCTTGACCCGACGACTGCCACCAACTACTCGGAGGAAAACCTGAATAAGATTATCATGAAGGATCATGTGACCAAGTTGACTGTGAACATCAAGAGGGGCTCGACCACACCCGACCGTAACGGTGATGGCGTACCTGATGTCTATATCATTGATCCGACGACAGGTCTGCCCACTGGTGTGGATGCTGATGGTGATGGCCAGCCCGATCCTTATGATATTGATAACGACGGCACGCCCGATACGTTCATTACCGATCCTTCCCACGGCGGTCCCGGATGGGATACCGATGGTGATGGTGAGGTGGATCTCCCCGTACTGCCAAATCCGCTGTCAGGTAAATATCCCAACCAACCGACGATTCCCGATGGCTTAGGCAATGCCACCAACGGTGTTCCCGACCTGTCTAGTCCGGGCATTGAGCTGGGTACGTCTGTGAACCTTGAGTGGCAAGAGGGTCTGAACTTGACTCCAAATATTTAATCCTATATTATAAATATAATAAGGTGTATAATCAATTATTAAAGGTACGCGCGTGAAGACTGACATTAAAATCATCCTATATGGTCTGTTGTTGGGCATGATAATGACATCATGCTCATCAATAGACGATATAGATGATGCCAACAACCAGCAGGTAGCCAAACAGGTTGACCTGATAATTTGTGTTGGCAATAAGGCTTCCATGCCTCTTCAGGTGTCAGCCAATACCCGAAGTGACGACACGTTCAATGGGATGGAGGGATTAGTAGTTATCCCTTTCCATACCGAAGGAAAAGCAGTTAAATCGACTGACCTCCCCTTAATCGAAGTTGTCGGTGCAACAGAGGAGAGTAGTCGAGTGAAAGCGCATAATAACTATTACGTTAACCACTGTTACTTCATGACAGGAACTGATCGTGTGCTGGTCTATGGAAAGGCGATAAAGCCATCGACCCCAAATCCCGCCGTATATGGTCAACTGAGTGATCTGCCTTCCACACGTAAGAATACAGCAGACATTCAGTTCAGTCTGACTTCTATTCGTGAATCAACGGAAGCTGATGCTGATGCTACGGCATTGGCTACCTATATGACCAATATTGCCAACACCGAGGGTTGGAGCACAACAACAGACCCAACCCTAAAGAGCTATTATCTGGATTTCATCCATGTAGATTCGGAAGGTGTAGGGCTCATAAGCGGAGCTGCAGCCAACATCAGGGCATTCGTGGCTGCACTCAGGGACCTGCTGACAGGCAGAACTGATGCCCTCAGCACGGCTATCGTTGCAAAAATTGACGATGATGCAACTATAGAAGAAAAAGACTACCCACGCTCTATCGGACTTCCTGACGGAGCTGCTGTTATCCGTTGGACAGGCGAGAAGTTTGAGGTTCGCACTACCACCACTACGCTTGACAACATTAATGGAATCAATCGCTATACCTATCCTGCAGAACTGATGTTCTTTGCAGATAGCCCTATACGCACCTCTGCTGAAGAGGTGGCGAAAACCGTTTATGAGAACGCTCCCACCAATCAATTGTGGAGTGCTTTCCTGAATACATACTACAATGGCTCTACTGCCGTCAACACAGAAACCAAGGCGGTAGCCGTAGAGAAACCAATCCAGTATGGTGTTGCTAAGTTGGATCTCACACTGACAGGCATGAGCACAACATTAAGGGATGCTAAAGATGACGTGGTTTCTTATACCAGCATGGCGACGCTGCCCCTCACGGGTGTCATCATTGGCGGACAACATACCGTTGGTTTCAACATGAAGCCGCAAGGCGAACAGACGGATGTCGATGGACGTTTCATCTACGACACGAACATCATTGACGGAAACAAGACCAGCACATTGGTGTTGCAGTCTTACGACAACGAGAAAGTGCCTGTCATTCTGGAATTTCAAAACAATACAGAATATGCGTTCACAGGCAAGGACGGCACCGTCTATCCTGGAACCCGCTTCTACCTTATCGGTATGATAGACCCTGCCGGACAAGGCACGGGCGAATGTGCCAATCGTGTGTTCACACAAGACTATATCACCACCATGTCGATGAGCGTGGTATCGCTCGCCAAGGCATATACCTGCATGCCCGACTTGCTGGCTCCACGACTGGAGATTGGCGTACAGGTGGTGACAAAATGGATACAGGCAACAACCACTAATGTGGAACTTTAAATAAAAGAATATGATAAAGAATAGACATATATACCTACTACAGTGGCTTTTATGCAGCATTTTGACTGTGCTTCTCCCTGCTTGCTCTTCCGGCGATGCAGAAGGAGGAGGAGCTTCGCACAAACAGATGAAACTGGCCATATATGTCTATGCTCCAGAACAGGCTGCAACAGCCCCAAAAGCCGCACAAACCCGTGCTGATGAAGGCCAGGTGGATGCCATAACCACTGAGGGCACTATCAAGAGCCTGCAGATATGGATCTACGAGTCAGAGACCGGAAATTACGTTGGCTATTTCAGTACCAATGAAGTGACAGCATTAAACGAAGGTCAAGGTACAACCTATCAGATACCTGTAACCGATGAATTTGCTGCCTCTAAGCCTAATGTCAATGTCTATGTGATGGCTAATGTGACCAACGCCAACTGCGGTGTTGTAGGTACATTGGATAAGGAGACCACCCGCGCAGCCCTGCTGGAAGGTGCCAAGATTTCTCCTGGATATTTCGGTTTGGAGCAGAATACAAGAAGCGTACCTGATGACGGTCTGCCGTTTGCAGGTAAGTTGACTGGGCAACCCGTTGTGGGCGATGCACCAACGCTACGTGTAGGTACGCTCAATGCAGTTTCTACTGTTCAACTGACCCGTGCCGTGTCGAAGCTACGCTTTGTCTTCGCCAAGACTACAGGACAAGCAACGGTGAAGATCACCAGTATCAAGATCAATGAACAAATGATACCCTATGAGGAGTATCTCTTCAAGACTCCGGCATCTATGACCTATAATACTGCAGCGGTAGAATTGCTGTCAACTGCCATTAACGATATCGCTGAGACAGCAGATCCTACCCAATATCTCTATCTTGGTCAGGAAGCTCAGGCATACGAAGACCTGATTAACGAAGCTGCGAGCAAAGCGACACCTGAAGTCACGGTGGACGGTCCTATCTATCTGCGTGAGAGCGACAAACAGCTGGCAGGTACCATCACATACACCATTGATGGTGGGTTGGAACAGACCGTCCCCTTCGCCATGCAGCAAGCCGGCGACTTCAGCCGCAACCACACTTGGATTGTCTATGCCTACTATGCCGGAGCAGGCAATTTGCAGGTGCAGTCACTATATGTGAAAGAGTGGTCAACAAAAGAAATGAATCACCAAGTATATAACTGGTAACATTCAATTAAGGAGTAAGAAATGAACATTAACAAGAAATACATAGGCATCCTATCTGTTGCCGCCACGATACTGCTAAGTGCTTGTTCTTCAGATGATTCTGGAGCACAGAATAATACTACGGATAACATTCCCGTAGGCGTTAAGATGCAGGTGAAGACATTTTCTTCTTTCTTTGCAGATCCAGGACCGACTGCCGTCCCCGCCCCAACAGGATTCACAGCATATACCCCAGATAAGAACACAAACATGGGTATCTATATGCTATTATCGGAAAACTGGGCTTCCCCAAAATTGGAAAGAATTACATACTACACCAGCACCGTATATGGTTATATGCCCAAATCGGGAGAGATGAGTAGCACGCTGGCAAAAAGCGAAGCCAATGCTGCCACACTGACCATTAGCAATATAAAACCCGTCACCACAGATGATATTTGCATCATTACAGGTGTCAAGGATACGGACTCAGGATTGAAGGAAGGCCAGTTCAGCTGGTCAACCCCTATGGAAGAAATCGAGACTTATAACATCAGTATGCTGATGGATCACATCTATGCCGGTGTACAGTTCCGCATGACAATATACAAAGAATATGCACAACTGCGTACCATCAAACTGAAGAAACTGACGCTGAACACCGATAAGGAAAGCGTCAATGCTGCTATTTCGCTGACGCACAACGGTACAGGCGCTAGTCCTATCTCCAGCATAACGTACACATCGTCAGACGGTAGCGGTAGCAGTACTTCTGATATTTATAAAAACGATGAAGGTACAGAACTTCCGACTACAACGGCAACTCCTTTGTCTGTCAATGCCTACTTTGCTCCGGAACTTTCAAGTAACCTGACACTGGTCAGCACCTATGACGTTTACGACAGCAAGGGCAACCTGATACGTCAAAACTGCACAGCAACCAATAAACTGCCGGATCTAGAAGCCGTTAGAGGACAAAGGGTACAGTTGAATATGACTGTCAACCCGACATACCTCTATGTGTTGTCAGAACCTGATTTGGACAATCCAACAATAACAATTGAGAATTGAAGAATTTGAGAATTGTAAAATAGAAAAATTGAAGATAATGCGCAAGATAACGACCATCCTATTACTTTGTTTGTCTGCAACACTGGTGCAGGCACAGATTGTCATAGGCGGACATGTCTATGGAGGTGGTAATGCTGGAGAAACTGGTGGTAATTCCACTGTAACGATTAGAGGAGGCGACTTGAACAGAGTCTTCGGTGGCGCACGTATGGCGGATGTCAAAGGCAGAGCTTTCATGAATATTGACGGTGCGCATGCCTCTAACTATATTGTTATTAACCGTCTCTATGGCGGTAATGATATCGCGGGTTCCATCGGTACATCAACAGATGAATTGCCAGAAGTCATACAAGAGCATGCAGCACACAATAACGTTGACAAGACATGGAATGCCCTCCTGCTTATTACTACAAAAACGAATCCAGACGAAACTGAGGCTGCCGATGCCCAGAAGATATATATCGGTCAGCTTTTCGGTGGTGGTGATGGTGAGTATATATATGGTTCAAAAATAGTTGACGACAAAACCGTTTATTATGCTAAAGAAGACGGTGTGGAAGTGGCCACCAGTAGTCACGAACTCACCCCGCCTGTATTGGGCAAGACATTCCTTGATATTCATGGTGGTTCCATCGTCTATGCATACGGTGGTGGTAACAATGCCACAGTGACAGAAAAAACCGTCATCAGCTTAGATAACCCGAGCGAGGTTGTTAATAGCATCAAAGATGCAACTAACCCTAACGCTGATAACACCGGTGAACTCTTGACCAATGATCGCTTTGAGAATCAGATGGGTATCAACACCACCTTCTCTTATCCAAGCAGTGATGCCTTCCAGATAGGACGTTTCTTTGGCGGAAACAACAAGGCTGATATGGCTATCCGTCCACGCTGGAACCTGCAACGAGGTAAGATTCGTAACCTCTATGGTGGTGGTAACGAAGGTCGTATGACCAGTCCTGAGGGCTTGCTCATGCAGGTAGAAGGTGCAGGAATGGTGGTTGACAACGTCTTTGGCGGTTGCCGTAAGGCAGACGTAAAGCCTCTCTATAACAATAACGATGCAACACCTGTGCCATACGACAAAGTACAATTGGATCCAGAAGATAACCCAAACAAAATTCCTGCTGGTTATGCAGCCCGTGTCAGAGTGCTGGCTGGTCACGTAAACAACGTATATGGTGGTAACGATATTGCAGGCAACGTCTATGCCGGCAATACCGTTGGTATTCGTACCCATATCTATGGCGACGTATATGGTGGCGGCAACGGCTCGTATGCTTATACGGATAATCCAGCCTTGAAGGACGATCCACGTTGGAGCGACTTCTACTACAATCCTGAAGAGGTGCTTGCTGCAGCAGGTATCACTGGTGTCGAAGAGAAACTCAAGTCTGCTACAGCCCTCAACCTCATCCGCCCTAACGCAGAGAAGGTATCTATCCTCGTGAGAGGTGATGACGCAGAACATCCTGTCATCGTAGATGGTGGTCTGTATGTGGGTGGTAACAGTGTGACCAGACGCACATCAAGATTGGTTCACACGTCATTATCGACAATGTGTTCCTCGGCAACAACGGTGCGAATATGATCAAATTCAATGCAGCCGATGCAAGTGGTCATAATGAAGGTGTGCTGCTCACCATGAAGCGTACCGATATCGCGGGTGATGGCTCCAAGTTCAACTCTATGGATTTGAAGAACAAAGATGTCTTTGCCAAATACATGGAAGGCTGCGCCATGAAGGTGAAGTCAACCGTTTTGTTTGAGAGCGTAAATGCTGGCGACGCTTTCGATTACATACCATACTCTACCCAGTTTGGTTCATTCTATTGCGGTGGTAATGTGGGTAGTGTGATTACCGAAGGAAAGACCACCATCAACTTCAGCGACAAGGTTATCGTGTATAACAAGGTCGTAGGTGGTTGTAACACTGCATTTGTTGAACCTTCCGATTATAATGATCTTTATGAAGGTGGCATGTTGGGTGACCCCGACCCCGCACCGACAGGCTCACCAGAAGGAGCTATCGGTGACAAGTTGGAGCTGAACTTCGCCGGTCTGAAGATACAACCTAAGCGTTGGAATGCTGGCCATACGGAACTGATTTGGAATACGGTCAACGCATCTGGTATTCCCGTTGACCCCGTAACGTCAGGCGACCCCACCACCAGTACCGATGACGACAAGAACCGTCGTTTCGAGGGTGGTAATATCTATGGCGGCTGCTACACCAGCGGTATCGTCAACGGTAATGTAGTCATCAATATCAACAGTTCTATCGTTGACCGCGAGATTCTCTTCGACAAAGTGGAAGAGGATGATTCGGGTGAGGACAAACTCTACGGCAACGATCAATATCACATCACTGAACGACACAGTGGCGTCATCCTTTCCGAGCAAGGTATGGATGTGTTGGGTAAGGCACTCAACGTGTTTGGTGGCGGTAAGGGCGTGAATACCGAGATATGGGGTTCTACCACCATCAACCTGAATCGCGGCTATGTGTTCCAGATCTTCGGAGGTAGCGAGGAAGGCGGTATCGGTAACGGTAACTATAATGAGGGAACAGGAAAGATAGAATACACCTACAACGCAAGAAACAGCACCTACATCAATCTGAAAGGACAAGTAGCAGGTGTATCCAGGAAAGCCAGTATGTCTGAGGACATCGCCGAATGCGAGTTCATGTATGGTGGCGGTTTCTTAGGTCTTGTAGCAGGTAACTGTATCATCAACTTGGGCAATGGACGTATCTTCGACTCTTTCGCTGGAGCTTGTAATGCTGACGTCCTCGGACATACAGAGACATACATCGGTACCAACGGCTTCCCATACGTCCGCGACTTCGTATATGGTGGTAACGACCTGGGTGGTCAGATTCTGAATACTGCCAATTTCGACAGCCGTCTGCGCGACGAGACCGTTCGCAGCAAGGTACACAATGACGACATGCTCAATGCTTCTGCCTATATAGAATATGTGCAGGGTCACGTGGAGAAGATATTCGGTGGTGCATACGGTGTGTATGACTATAAGGATGACCACTTCCGTGCATACTTTGATGAAGTTGGTCACGCTAAGGAGGGCTATCACAAGCCTTTCCTGGATAACGCCTTCGTCAACTTCCGCCCTAACGAGTCCAATAACGCACTGAATACTGTGGAGCAGATATATGGTGCTGGTCAGGGTTACCTCGGTGAGGAGGAGGAGGACTTGATGCAGAACCGCAGCTATATCCTCATCGATGTGCCTCAGGCCATGACGACATTCCAGGGCACAGAGGTGTTTGGTGCCGGAGAAAGTGGTGGTGTAGGTATGGGAGTAGCAAAAGCCACAGCAGACGCTCCTGCCACAGCACACAAGGCATCAGCTATCATCGACCTGCTGAGCGGTCAGTTCAAGGCGGTTTATGGCGGTAGCTATCAGGAGGGTGTCACCCGTCGTACGGTGGTCAACGTACCTACTGGTTCTACCTTCCGTGCGGAAGCCATCTTTGGTGGTGCTTACGGTCTGTACAACGAATATCCTTGCGACGTATATGAGTCTAATGTCAACTGGAACAGTAGCGATGCCCTCGTGGGTGGCTATCGTACGGGTATCTACGGTGGTAACAATAACTGTCGTCGCACCTTCTATAGTCATGTCAATATCAATGCTCCTGTCTATTACGACAAAGCGAACCAATACTACGCTACCGTCTATGGTGCCGGCTATGGTAAGGACACCTGGGCACAATATACGGAGGTAAATCTGAATAATACCGCTCGCGTCTATGAGGTTTATGGCGGTGGTCAGTTAGGTCGCGTGATGAACAAGAAGTCTGTTGATGCATGGGCTGAAGAAGCAAATGCTGAAGCTACTGCAGCATATAATACAGCAAAAGAAGCATATACTACAGCTTACGCAACATGGGAGGCTTTATCGGACGAAGATAAGGCTACAACTCCGAAACCAGAGGCACCACAGGCACCACAGTCTATCGACCTCTCTATCGGTACAGTCTATACGGATACAGGTTTGGGCAATGACCTGGCAGTAGCCAGAAACGGCAAGAAATACAACACCAACGTTATCATCAACGAAGGCGCTGACGTCTGCGGATATATGTATAATGGTAGTCTTAGTGGTGCTTATGCCTATGGTGGTGGACTGGGTGATGCCAATGTTCCCAATACCGGCGATGTGCACGGAACGACCTACATCGCACTGCTGGGTGGTAAGGTAACAAAGGACCTCTATGCCGCAGGAACAGTTGGTTCGGTAAACAACAAATACAATGTAGCTACTGATGACTACGACCAGCCATTTATCGCTTCTGCCAATGCCTATATCGAGGGTGGTACGGCACGTAACGTCTATGGTGGTGGTTGGCGAGGTAGTGTAGGCTATCACGCTGGCGCTATCAGTGACACCCCAACAGGTGATGTGCTTGGTGAGACACACGTCGTTATTGGTAAGAAAGACGGTGACAGCTTCATCAATGGTATTCCTGCCATCGAGCGTAATGCCTACGGTGGTGGTGAAGGTGGTGCTGTATTTGGAACAGCCAACATCACGCTCAACAAGGGCTTTATCGGTTATCGTCACTTCGACAGCGTACCGACAACAGATACCGACCTCGACTATGTTAAGGAAGGCTCTGACTACTATCAGGAGAAACTGCACGACGAGACGTGGTCGGGCGACCGCACTAACCGCCTCTATGATAGTGGATGTATATTCGGTGGTGGCTATATCGACAACAGTAGTGTGGATATAGCAAACGTAAAGATGTATGGCGGTGTAGTACGTAACGCACTCTTTGGAGGCGGTGAAATTGCTGCTATTGGACGAGGTGTTATCGAGGCAACTGGGCAGGACAACAGCAGCCGTACCCTGAAGGGCATCTATAAGGCTGGTAGAACAAACGTTGATCTCTTCGAAGGCGAGGTTCACCGTAACGTATTCGGTGGTGGGCGAGGCTATAACAACCTGGGTGAAGGTGGTACACTCTATTCCGACGGTTACGTCTTTGGACAGACAGAGGTGCACGTGCACGGTGGTACTGTAGGTACGGCGAAAGAGCTGGCTCGTGAGAACGGTAACGTATTCGGTGGTGGTGATATCGGTTATGTGTATAGTGCCTACGAGAAGTACGGCAAGCTCTATGTCGGCATCAAGGACGGCGAACGTTATGATGACAAATGGGAGGGCTACTATTATGCCTATAAGAAGGGAGATGAAGCATACATACCTTCACCTACTATTCCTGAGGACGATGACGAAGGCTGGGTAAAGGATAATGACGAGTATGTGCTTACCGAGGACTGTAAGGTGCTGATTGAACCTTATTGTAGGGCTAAGTCTGCCGTTACTATCAATAAGCACGCCTATGCCGCAGGTGACTATGTCACCACAGAAGACCTCCACCATCTGGGCAATAGAAACGATACAAATGATAAAGCCCTTTGGGAGGCCCTGGATGATACAGGTATTACCATCTTCAATGCCGTATTCGCTGGTGGTAACACCTCTTCTGGTTCTTCTACTGTGTATGCGAATGCTACGACGGTATTCGGTAATGCTACGGCATCAATCAATGATGTCTATCACCGTGACCTGATTACGCTCGGTACAGGTCGTACGGGTGGCCTGTATGGCGATGGTAACCTGACTTTTGTCGATGGTTATCGTGGATTGAACATTACCAATTATGGTACTGACTATTATAGCTTAAACCCAGAAATTACATATCAACAGTACGAAGAGCTTCCTCCCCGTGAGGCAGATTACTATCAGTTGAAGTATAAGTGTATCTTGCAGTGTACGGATAAGGACGGAACAACCTACTATCCAGAGGGTGGCGATCACACCAAGGCTTCTACACTGACCATCGACGACCTGCTGACTGTGTTTGAGGGGAACACCACTATTCTTCTAACTGATCCAGAAACGGGTGAGCAATATCCGAATCCTGATTACTGGGAGCAAAACGGTGTCGTTCCCGTTTATGCCGGTCGTCTGATGAATACCATTCAGCGTGCTGACTTCTGCGGTGTGTTTGGTAGCCGTATGGTGATGCAGGGAGCACAGGACCGTGTGCCTGAGATTGTGGATCACACCAACTACACCATCAACCGTGTGCGTGAGGTGTCACTCAACCAGAAGCAGTCCGTCATTACTGCTGACCAATCCGACGAAACCAAGAATGTTCACGGCAACTACTTCGGTATCTACAGTATCGTGAACTACTTAGGTGCTCTCACCAGTGACGTATTCTTCTTACCTGATAAAGACGTGCGTGTCACGGATAATAACTCTAATCCCGACTACCAGACTGCCTCAAAAGTATACAACAATGGCGGTACTGTAGTCGCTTCTAAGGCATACGGCACAGCCACCTTCTACGACTGGAAGGCTGGCTTTGTCAATGAGCGCAAGCGCAATAATGGTACTAGTAAGAATAAGGTGGCGTTAGCATCAGGTGTGTATCTGGAGTTGACGACAGAAAAGAGTACAGGCGACGACCTGTATGAGAAGGACTGGGGCTATATCACTGGTGTTGTAGAACTCGACCTTATTAACGTGCAGCCAGGTATGGGTGGTGGTTTCGTATATGCCAAGAACGTACATAAGGTAGGTTCTTATACAAAGCGTAACCATAGCACCCTGACGGCACTGAATGACGATGCTGTTACGCGACGTGACTTCACATATACAGGTGCCGATGTGGAATGGGAGACATCAGGTAACTTCATACACAGTACACAGACGATTATCGACGACTGCTACAACGTCAGTGGGAAATATTCAGGCAGTGATGCCGTTCCTGCCCACTACTGGTTCATCCAGGGTTCTGTATATGTCTATGATCAGTATATCTCAGCCTATACAGGAGCACCAAACGCATACAGCGAGACGGTGGATATTCCACTGACCATCACAGCTGCTTCACACGGTACGATGAAGCTGCTCAACGTGATGCCTAACAAGTATGCTTACTACTCTGCTCCTGGAACGAAAATTGGAGCAGACAAGAAGATGGTTATCAACGATGTGGAGTATCACCTGAATGATCCTATCAGCTACTGGGATTGGTACTTGCTGACCAGCTCAGAGAAGAACCTGTTTGTGGATGAAACATACGTCACCATTGCTGACTGCAAGTACAGCAGCGAAGACGCAAACGTCATTCCTGCAGGTACAGTGATGCTACCTTCTGAATACGAGACATTGAAGGCTGCTCACCCACAAGTTTACCATGTAGAGAAGCAGGAGAATGTTCCATTCGACTTCGTATATCGCTCTTCCAACAACATGAGCCATGACACGGGTTACATGCTGACTTATAAGGTGAACAACCCGACAGACTGGAATACATGGTACACCAAGGTAGCGAGTGCTGATCCTGTTGCTGACAAAAAACAAACGGCTGATGATGGATATGAGGACGGACCTACCTATCATCTGAAGAACACCAGTACGGGTGGCGTGCTCGGACAGCGTGAGTATGTGGTAAGCAACCTCATAGCAGAGGGCGTTTACAACACTTACAACACCATGAAGACTACGCATCCTGAAGCTGTTGCTGATCTTGGTGAACAGGCTGATTTCGAAGAAGCTTATATCGTAACTAAGGAGTACACCAATGGTAACGTTCACTTGAATGTCGGCAGTTCTGTATCAAAAACACAGGCTGATGACATGACTGGTTATGTGGCTCCTGCCTTCATATGTACCAGCACCATACAGCTCAGCAAGACAGAGTATATCTATGTAGGCAACCGTATGACAGCGGAGGAGAAAGAGGCATACAAGACAGATTATCCTGCGTTGGCTGATATTATCAGCGCAGATATTGTTCCTGCATATTACTGTAAGAAAGGTGGTCTCTATGGTGGTAACTACTACGAAGCTAACACGAACTATCGTGGACTTGAAGTATGGAGCTCTATGTCTAAGGAAGACCGCGAGCGTTTCGAATTCAACTACGATGCCTTTGACGTGCTCATCGATCCAAACTACAGTAAGAGTCCTATATATGAAGAAGGAAAGAAATACCAGTATGACTCTAAAGATGGAACTTTGGCAGGAGCAGAGAAAAATCTTGCTCACTACTCTTTGGAGAGACCTGTTGACTACAGGGCTACCTATAATGGCAACGAAACTTCTATTCACAACGGCGTAACGCTGAAAAATGGTGATGAATATTCACGTGAAGATTACGAGAAACTGCCTAACGAGAAGCGTCACTACACGACTATCGACGTGAAAGAAGCAAATGTATATGTTGTCAAAGTCCCATTCCAGGTAGGTAACACACCATACGCTGTGGGCACCGTCATCTCTGCAAGCACGTATAGCAGCTTAGGTGACTCTGATAAGGCAAATGTCACCACACTGAACTTTACCGATGAGCAGAAGAACCATATCTACTATTTCTGCCGCGAAAGCTATAAGGTTGGCGAGAACACTGAAGGTGTAGCTGTGGAGAGTGCAGGCATCGATGGTAGTGAAACAGGAAGTTACTCTGATGGGCAGACAGTTCCTGTAGGTCTTGTTATCACACAAACCAACTATAATGCTCTTCCCAACTGGCAGACGGACTTCACCATCCATGGTATTGCTCCCACGGAGACCAGTACGCTGTACGTCAGCCGATTCTCTGATATCTTCGACCTCTCGAAGGAGAAGATTATCACCGTCATTTATGAGTACAACTACGAGGAGACCAATACATCTGGTACAAACGTTACGCCTGTCACAGAGCGCCACGTGGTGAATATCCACGTGCTGTTCAAGAGCGGTATTCCTTTCGTTGAGGATATCAAGGCGCCTCAGATTGTACTGCCAGGTACATATGTCGGAGTTCGTGAGCCACACGTCACACCTGGTGCTTACGAGGTAACGGGTGGTGGATGGAAGCTCTTCGAGAAGAAGAGCGACGCAGAGAGCCACATCAAC
Source organism: uncultured Prevotella sp. (assembly GCA_900315695.1). Classification (GTDB taxonomy): domain Bacteria; phylum Bacteroidota; class Bacteroidia; order Bacteroidales; family Bacteroidaceae; genus Prevotella. The sequence continues at coordinate 33,650 of ONAE01000059.1, forward strand.
GGTATCGAATATACGCCTACCGCTGATCCGCTTTACTGGTATCAGAATGACTACTACTTAGCTTACTACGCCAAGACCTATCTCGGTGAGACCTACTCTAACACCGTACAGGTAAGTGTGGCAAACTACCATGACTTGACAAAGGTGCTTGCAGATACTGAGCACTACTACTATGTGGACAATCCTACTGTTAAGCGAAACAGTAAGATATACATCACTGATGCTACTAACGGTGCTACTCAGCTGAAGCAGTTCTTCGACCTCAGTAAGAGCACACTCGACGAGCATGTTTTAAACTGTCAGAACCTCGAGTTTATCCTGCACACCAACGTTAACCACACGGGTACTTGGACACCTATCGGTGAAGAAGGCCACTGCTTCTCTGGTAACTTCCATGGTGACGGCTACCACATCGACGGACTCGATCACTCATTGTTCGGTAAGCTTTGCGGTAATGTCTATAACCTCGGTGTAACGGGTTCATTCACCTCCGCAGGTGTTGCTGACGAGGGTGACGGTTATGTGGAGAACTGTTGGGTGATGAGTTCGGCAGAAACGGTGGATAACACCAAACTGGCTGTCCTTGGTCATCCGTCGGATGAATCGGATGATGACGGTAAGCAGATTGTGAACTGCTACTATCTGGATAAGAACCACTATAAGGAGACTGAGGTGTACCCGAGCCATCCGCGCGGTGTAGCCAGGAAGATGACCGCACGTGAGTTCTACAACGGTACCGTGGCCTACAACCTGAACGGCTTCTATCTGAACAAACGTTACTACGACGGTACGAATCTGGGAGAAGGCAAGCAGTATCAGTACTTCGTGCCCAACGCCGACGGCACCTTACCAACGGTAACCACTGAGGCTTATTATCCGTCGGGGTATGCCATCTATCCGTTGGAGAAACCGACAGAAGGAAAACTGCTGGGCTATGTGGAGGACCGTTTTGGCGACGGTGACTTCCGCTATGCTGACGGTGTAATACCTGAGAGCGAAGATCAGCGTACGCTTGTCGATGCTGATGGCAACAGCCACTTCTATCCTATATGGCCGGATGACTACCTCTACTTCGGACAGATGCTGACCTATAACTGGAACAACCAGCGTCCGCACGAGAATGTTCCTTCACACATCGTGAAGAACAGCGGTCGTCTGCCGAATACCGATGAGAGCAACCGTGTCTATCGTGCACCGGCTTACTATCAGTCGAAGACGATGGATGTGGCTCACTTCAACCCGGCTGTCAACCTCGTGGCATACTCTAAGCCAAAGAATGCTAACGATACCGACCTGACGCCTGCTTATCCGAATATGACGGCCATCGACTTTGCCGGTCATAATGATACGGAATACGAGCTTGGGCTGAATGGCAACTTCTTCTATCAGCCGCTGCTTGATGATGACGGATTGCAGAGCATCACCAACCGCGATGAGACAAACAACCTGTTGGTATATGCTCCTTCTGCAGACGCCAATGCGCAGACAAATGGTGTGCTGACAGGCTACTTCACCGATCCGTCTTATGCTGACAGTTATGATATGAATGACCCATATCGTCGCGTGAATATCTCAGCAGGAGCATCGTCCGTTCACGGACACCTGGTACAGAGCGACCTCACGGCTGCGAGCGACCACTTGTTGATAGACAAGCAGGACTTCAACTGTCCTATTGGCTACACATTTGCTGATGACAAACGCATGTGGTATCAGCGTAATCCCGATCTTTATGTCGATAAGAACGAGGGGTGGGAGATTGTCAGTCTGCCATTCACCGCAGAACTCGTTACAACTCAGGATAAGGGTGAGATAACCCACTTCTATAGCGGTAGCCGCAATGTGGATGAGAATGGCACTAAGATAGGACATGAATACTGGCTGCGTGAATACATAGGTAAGATAGAAGAGACAGAAGAAGTCTATAAGGCTGCCTTCAACTATCCAGATGCAGCAGGCGATACCAAGGATGTTGGAAACACCTTCCTGTGGGATTACTATTACAGTAAGAATGGTGTGCTTGACAATGCAGGACCAGATAAGAATTCTGACATCTACCAAACCTATTATAATTCGAGTCGCGAGTATGCCGCTTATCCGTTGTTAGCCGCTGCAGAGCCATATATCATTGGTTTCCCTGGCAAGACCTACTACGAGTTCGACCTCAGTGGTGAGTTTGTTGCACAGAATACGGCAGCGACTGCCCCAGCGACTGCCCCAGCCAAGCTCGGCAAGCAGACCATCAGCTTCGTCTCTAAGCCGGGAATCACCATTGGCGTCAGCGATGATGAGCTGAGTGCCACATCTATCGATGGCTATAAATTCCTGCCCAACTACATGAGCAAGAAGGTGGATGGCTACCTGATGAATGCCGAGGGCATTAGTTTCGATGTGACGCCTGAAGGTGGATTGGCAACAGTGCCCTTCCGTCCGTACTTTGTTAAAGCAAATACTAACGGAGCACGAGGTGCCGGGCAAAAAGCCGTCAAGCACATCATCTTTGATGGTGACGACTCATCGTTTGTTATAGATGAGGATGATCCGTCGAAGGAGGAGATTGCTACAGAGAACATGATCTTCACCACGCGCAGGCATGAGATTCTTGTCACCTCATATCTCCGTGTGGAGGCAGATGTGCGCATTTACAACATCAGTGGTATCACGGTGGCCAACTTCACCATCCTGCCTGGTGAGACCATCAGTACCTATATCCCCGTCAGCGGTGTCTATATCGTCCGTGCTGCTGATGGCCGTTATCAGAAGAAACTTGCAGTGAAGTAAATTAAAATACCGATATGAACAAATATAGAACGATACAACAGAAAGACATGCATAAATTGTTCCCACACTGGGAAAAAAATATTCCCACACTGGGAAACAAATATTCCCAGCCCGGGAACAAAACGGCCCTAAGATTCGCCTTATCCTTGCTCCTAATGTTTGTGTTAGGAATTAATACTGCGTGGGGACAGACAGGCACGGACCGGTCAGGTATATATTATTTCGTGAACTGCGGTAGCGGAAAAGTTCCCCCCACTTATCCCAATAACGATGACCCCAAGATTGCAGACATAACTGATCATGATAATTATTACTATCTTGTTCCAGCGGATAATCCCCAACAAAGTAATAAACGTGATGCATATTACTCAGACGGAGATACAGATGGTGATTCCAATAAGCCTTACTTAACGACATATAGGACAAAAAAGGATGCTGCAGATGTTCCGGAGGGTGTCACGAACCGTCCACACAACTCTGTGTGGATTGTAAAATTTGCCAGTACTGATTCTGGAACAGATTATTACTATCTCATTCATGCCGCCACAGGCAAATATGTGGTATATGAACCACCATTCTTAACAAAGAATAACCGTAAGTCAGTACACCTCCAGGACAGTCCAGGGGAGAATGCCAAGTTTGCAATTACAGTCCGTTCAAACATTTACTTCAACTTCCGACCGAAAAGTGTTGGTACTGGAAGTAATATTAACAAATACCTTAATGCAGCAAATGCCAACTATAATTTTTACTATTCCAGTGACAAGCAGGCCGATAGCCCTGCTGATTATTTCCGAGGTTTGCTTGGCCTTTGGAAAAATAATGGCAGTGTCGCTGACGGCACTGGCTCTGACTGGAAACCTGAGGCAACCTTGCTTTCTGCCCCAACCATCAACTTTAATTCTGATGCAAATACATTCAGCATTAGCTATAACAAGATACCTACTGGTTATACCATTCTCTATACCGTTGATGGCAGTATTCCGGCTATTGGAGGTGCCACAACTTCGACTTACAGCGGCAGTCCCATTCCTGTAACAGAAAGCCTTACGGTTAAGGCTGTTGTGGTTCGCTATGAAATGGTGCTTACAGAAGTGGCTGAAAAAGCTGTTGCTCCAGCACCATGTGCCACACCAGTCATCACTTTCGATTATACCACCTCGAATGTATCTATCACTTGTGCTACTCCAGGTAGCACCATCTACTATACTACTGACGGTAGCAATCCAACAGCATCGAGTATAGAATATGACGCTCCGTTTAATGTTGGTAGCCCGACAACGGTAAAGGCAATCGCAACCCATGCAATTAGACCTTCTTCAGATATAGCAGAACTTGCCATTGCCCAGGTAGTTACACCAACTATCCAGAAGAACGGTAGTAACGCTATATCCATTACATCTACTACACCAGATGCGACTATCTATTACACGACCGATGGTACTGACCCAACGACTTCAAGCACCGAATACACTGAGCCACTAACGGATAATGTAAGCAATGTAACCATCAAGGCTATAGCTGTTAAGGAGAGCATGATTACCTCAGCAGTGGGTAGTGGTACGGTGAAGCTACCCTGTGCTGCTCCTGTTATTAGTCTTGATGATGCCACCTCGAAGGTATCCATCACCAGTGCCACAGAAGGAAGTACCATTTACTACACTACTGACGGCACT
>ONAE01000044.1 GCA_900315695.1 uncultured Prevotella sp.
GGTCGTTGGTGGATCAGTGAGCGTGAGCAGCATTTTGAGTGGTCAACGAATCAGACTCTGGGATAATATGGGTAAATCATTGAAACTGATACTTGCATCAGCTCTGTGTATGCTGGTTTCCACTGCATGCGGTGGAAACAGCAAGAAAGAGATTGCTGCGAATGAACAAACAACGACAAGCGTGAAAACAGTTATGGCAAAGGACGGAAAAGCATTGGTAGTGTTCTTCTCGCATGCGGGAGACAACTACGCAGTAGGGAACATTGAGGTGGGCAACACGAAGATTGTGGCAGACTACATCACAGAAGTGACAGGTGCAGAGCAGTTTGAAATCGTTACCCACAAGTACGACGGCATGGCTTATACACCACTCATCAATCTGGCAAAGGAAGAGGCCCCGTATGGTGGGGCACCTATCCGCAAGTGATGTTCACCTTCTTCAAGAAGCATGCTAACGACCTGAAGGGTAAAACCATCATTCCTTTCACCACTCACGAAGGCTCAGGATTGGCCAACTGTGTGGAGGATGTGAAGGATGCATTCCCTGGTGCAAACGTCCAAAAGGGCTTCAGCATCTATGGTCACGAAGTGCGCACGGAAAAGAAAAAGGTCGAGAAGTGGATAATAAGTTTGAGTGAAAAATAAAAAGTGAAGCAATATGAGAGACTTTGTATTTGAGAACAAGACCAAGGTTTATTTTGGTAAGGAGCAGTTGTGTAAACTGCATGAGGAAGTGGCACGTTTCGGTAAGCGTGTACTGATGGTCTATGGTGGAGGCAGCATCAAGAGAATCGGCTTGTACGATAAGGTGATGGCCGAACTCCAGAAAGCAGGAGCCAAAGTGTTTGAACTGGCTGGCGTGGAGCCTAACCCTCGTCACACGACTGTAAACAAGGGTGCCGCTATCTGCAAACAGGAGGGCATCGACGTATTGCTGGCCGTTGGTGGCGGATCCACCATCGATGCCACGAAAGCCATTGCGGCAGGAGCAAAGTATGGAGGTGATGACGTGTGGGACTTGATTACACAGAATGCTTCTGTCAGCGAGACGCTGCCTATCATCACCGTGCTGCCCCTTTCGGCTACAGGCTCTGAGATGGATGGCGGCTGTGTCATCAGCAATGTGGAGACCAACGAGAAACTGGGCTATTTCGCTCCCGACAACAATCCTGATGTGTCGTTCCTTGACCCCACGAACACCTTCTCGGTGAGTGCCTACCAGACAGCCTGCGGCAGCGTGGATATCATGTCGCACATCTTCGACGTGGCATATTTCAGCAAGAAGCAGTCGATGGACATGCTGCTGCGCATACAGGAAGAGGTGCTGAAGACTGTCGTGAAATATGCCCCTGTGGCAGTGGCTAAGCCCGATGACTACGAGGCTCGCGCCAACCTGATGTGGGCATCGTCGTGGGCACTGAACAACTTCCTCTACGAGGGATTCTTCCAGGCCACCGTCTGCCACTCGATGGAGCATGAGTTGTCAGCTTTCTATGATATCACTCACGGCCACGGCTTGGCAATCCTTACTCCACGTTGGCTTACCTACGTGCTTGACGAAGAGACAGCCCCCATCATCCAGCGCTTCGGCGTGAATGTCATGGGACAGGACGGCTCGCTGCCCGTCATGGAAGGAGCCAAAGCCGCTATCCAGGCTCTTGAAACCTTCTTTTTTGAGACGCTCGGACTGAAGAGCCGCCTTTCCGACCTGGGCATCGACGACAAGAACTTCGCGGCAATGGCACGCAAGGCCTGTGGCGCAGAAGGCATCCTCCACGGATTCACCGACCTGACTCCTGCCGACGTTGAGAAGATTTTCAGAATGTGTCTGTAATGCATAATTATTGATTAAGCAACTGTGAAATAGAAAAAGATTGTTGACAATGAAAACTATTAAATTATCAAACGGTGTTCAGATGCCGCAGATGGGTTACGGAGTGTATCAGGTATCACCTGAAGAGTGTGAACGTTGTGTAAGTGACGCCTTGAGTGTGGGCTATCGGATGATAGATACGGCACAGGCCTACCAGAATGAGGAAGGTGTTGGCAATGCCTGGCGCAAGAGCGGCATCAAGCGTGAAGAACTGTTCCTTGTATCAAAGATTTGGATTTCGAACTACGGTTATGAAAAGGCAAAGGCATCTATAGACGAGAGTCTGCGCAAGCTGCAGACGGAGTATATCGATTTGATGCTGCTTCATCAGCCTTTCTGCGACCGCTACGGCGCTTATCGAGCCTTAATCGATGCCTATCGCGAAGGCAAGTTGAGGGCTATCGGCGTGAGCAATTTCTTTCCCGACCACTTTATCGACCTGGCATCGAATGTGGAAATCAAGCCGATGGTGAACCAGGTGGAAACACATGTGTTCTGTCAACAGAAACAGCCACAGAAATACATGGAGGAGTTCGGATGCCAGATTATGTCGTGGGGACCATTGGCCGAGGGACGCAATGGATTCTTCACCAATGAGGTACTGACTGAAATCGGAAAAGTTCACGGCAAGAGCGTGGCACAAATCGGTCTCCGCTTCCTGCTGCAACGTGGTGTTGTCATCATACCGAAGTCATCCCACAAAGAACGCATGGCTGAGAATATCAACATCTTCGACTTCGAACTTTCTGCTGACGAGATGGCTCGCATCGAAGCGCTCGACACCCAGCAAAGCCTGTTCTTCGATCACCACGATGGTGAAGTGACTAAAATGTTTATGGGCTGGCGCGGGTTGGCGTAAAACAACTTTTGGGGTATGGTAAAGAAAGTATCAGTATTAGTGGGTGCTGGCAGCATCGGACAAGCCATCATCCGTCGTGTGTCGGCTGGTAAGCACATCGTGTTGGCAGATTATAGTGAGGAGAATGCAAAACGGGCTGCAAAGACACTTGAAGATGCAGGTTTTGTGTGTTCAACTATCCAATGTGACCTTGGTTCAAAAGAGGACATCCTGAAGTTGGTGGAGTTTGCCACCAACAAAGGTGAAGTGACGAACTTGGTGAATGCCGCTGGCGTGTCACCTTCACAGGCTCCTGTTGGAGAAATTCTGCGCGTTGACCTCTACGGAACAAGTGTTCTGTTGGAAGAGTTCGGCAAAGTGATTGCAGAGGGTGGCTCTGGTGTGATTATCTCATCGCAAAGCGGTCATCGTCTTCCTGCTTTGCCACAGGAGCAAAACGACGCATTGGCAACAACTCCCGTGGATGAACTGTTAGATTTGTCATTCCTAAAGGAAATCAACGACACGCTGAAAGCCTATCAATATTCCAAGCGTTGCAATGTGCTCCGCGTGATGTTCGAGGCTACCCGCTGGGGGCGACGTGGTGCTACCATTAACTCAATCTCACCAGGTATCATCATTACGCCATTGGCCAACGATGAATTGCATGGTCCTCGCAAGGAAGGCTACCTAAAGATGATTGAGGGGATGCCAGCGCGTCGAGCCGGAACACCTGACGAGGTGGGTGATATGGCTGAGTACCTGATGTCCTCCCGTGGACGTTTCATCAGCGGTGCCGACTTTCTGATTGATGGCGGTTGCACGGCTTCCTATTGGTATGGTGACTTACAGTATCTCAAGGCTACACATTAATGAACCGCCTTATTACGATACTGTTTCTTGGAATGACGGCAATTATCATGCAAGCAAAGACGGACAAAGAACAGATAGGAACCCTCTACCGAGAAATGTACAAGGCAATGGTGGCAAAGGACACGGTGACACTAAACCGTGTCCATGCCGATGATTTTGTGCTGACTCACATGACAGGGATGCACCAGTCGAAGCAGGAATACATCAAGGCGATCACCAATGGTACGCTAAACTATTTTTCTGCCGAGCATGAGCAGATGGAGATCAAAGACAGCGGCAATCATGCTACGCTGACAGGTCGCAGCCGAGTTACTGCAGCTGTTTTCGGAGGCGGACGTCATACTTGGCATCTGCAACTCACGTTCCAGTTAGTTAAACGTAACGGTCAGTGGATGTTCACCAACGCCAGAGCATCAACATATTAAACTCCTGCAGTGGTTACCCATGTATAAATCCTAATTATTCTAAAACATTCCGCAAAAATAGCGAGATTTCGATATTTATTACAACTTTTGTAGTCATATTCAAATGTATCTATGAGAAAAGTAAGCTTTATCTTGGCAGCAGCCATGTTGATGGTGTCAGCTGGGGCGCTGGCTCAGCAGGCATCAAAGGTGTATCTCACAAGGGAGATTTCCCCAGAGTCGTTGGTAAAAATCTACAAGGCGCTAGGTGTTGAAGCCAAGGGTCGTGTGGCAGTGAAAATGTCAACAGGTGAAGGTAGTAATCCCAATTACTTGAAACCTGAACTGGTAAAAAACTTGATATGGGAGGTGGACGGCACCATCGTAGAGTGTAACACCGCCTACAGCAGTGGTGCAGGAAACGAGCAGGACGACCGCAACTCTTCAGCTAACCATTGGAAGGTGATCGAGCGTCACGGATTCACGAAGTATTTCCCTGTGGATATCATGGACGAGTACGATGAGATACGCATCCCTGTGAAAGACCAGTCGCACATCAAGTACGACATCGTAGGCGGACACATGGCCAACTACGACTTCATGATTGCCCTTAACCACTTCAAGGGTCATCCTATGGGTGGCTACGGTGGTGCGTTGAAGAACCTCTCCATCGGCTGCGCCAGTCAGAACGGCAAGGCTTACATCCACTCTGCCGGCAAGATGGAGAAACTGGATATGGGCAAGCTGTGGACACCAGAGTTCATCGGCAATCAGGACGGATTCCTCGAAAGTATGGCAGCTGCTGCCCAAGCCGTTGTGAACTACTTCAACAAGAAGCAGGGCATCATCTACATCAGTGTCATGAACAACATGTCAATAGACTGCGACTGCGTGGATCATCCCGAACCCGTAAAACTGGAGGACTATGGCATCCTCGCCTCTACGACGGCCAAGAACGACCCCACCGATTTGCTGAAGCGCATCGACAAACAGCATGGTACACACACTATCGACCATGCAGCCCAGATTGGCCTTGGCTCCAAGAAGTATGAGTTGGTAAATCTGAAGTAGCACCGCTCACGGCTGAGAGCAGCGGTGAACCGCGTCGTACAGCTTCGCCCGACATCAATACCGAGGACTTCATGGCTGCTGTCGATTTCCTGTCGAAGCAGGACAATGTGGATGCCTGCGTCTATAATTTCTACAACTATGGCAGAACTATATACACCAGACCGTATCACCGAACTCGGTGAAAATGAGATTTTCGTATTCGGCAGCAATTTGGCTGGCGCGCATGGTGGCGGCGCAGCCCTCCTGGCTTATCGCAAGTTTGGCGCCATCTGGGGTCAGGGTGTTGGCCTTCAGGGGCAGAGCTACGGCATCCCGACGATGCAGGGTGGGGTAGAGACCATCGCGCCCTATGTCGATGAGTTTATCGAGTTTGCGAAGGCTCATCCCGAACTGACGTTCTTCGTCACGAAGATCGGTTGTGGCATCGCTGGCTTCTCTGAGGCCGAGATCAGTCCGCTATTCAAAAACGCCCACGGCATCGCCAATATCATCCTTCCTCGCGGGTGGTGATTCGTTAAATTCCCACAATCTTTGCAAGCATGAAACAAATATCACTATCAGTCTTCTCATGTATCGTTAGCTTAGGAACCTTGTTGTTATACAACATACCTTTCTTTAGTTATGTAGCAGACAATACCAATGAGAGTGCTGGTGGGAAACTGTTCCTGTTGGCGTCACTGATTATCATCATGTTGGCTCTCAACTTCATGATGGCCTATCTCACGGTGTTCCTACTGAGGCTGGCTGGTCGTATCCTGCTTGCTATCCTTTCAATCATCAATGCGACGGCAGTGTATTTCATCCTCACCTATAACGTGATGATAGATGCGACAACCGTTGAAAACGTATTCAATACCAGATACTCCGAAGCCTCGGGATTCTTCAGTTGGTCGCTGTGGCTTTACATCTTTGCCTTAGGCGTTCTTCCTGCCTTGTATTGCCTGTTGCAGCCCGTGGTCTATGGCAAGGTGAAGAAAATGCTTGTCTGTTGCGGCCTCTCATCGGTTGTCGTCCTTGGCATCGCTGCGATGAATATAGGTCATTCGCTGTGGATCGGTCAGCACGATACGGAACTGGGTGGACTGCTGCAACCTTGGTCTTATCTGGTGAACACGATCCGCGTGGAAAGCAGTCATCATGATAAACAGGTCGAGGAGATCAAACTTCCTGACGGCTCGATTGCCGACCAGGAGAAGGCTGTCGTGGTGCTCGTCATCGGCGAGTCGGCAAGAAAGGCCAACTTCCAGCTCTACGGCTATGAGCGACAGACCAATCCACTGCTTTCGAAACAGAAGGGGCTGAAAGTCTATCAGGCCAATTCATGCGCTACTTACACCACTGCTGGCAGTAAGGCCATTCTTGAGCCGAAGAACAGCGATGAGCTGTATGAGCTCTTACCAAACTATGCCTTCAGGACGGGTGTTGACGTGTCGTGGCGTACCTCTAACTGGGGAGAACCACCCATACATATTGACGAGTATCTCACTGATACAGATCTCGCTGCCCTTTATCCCGACGAGAACAGTCAGTATGACGGCATCCTCTTCGCAGGTCTTCGTGAACGTATCGAATCCAGCAAGAAAGACAAGGTGCTGATCATCCTGCATACCAGCACCAGTCACGGTCCGAAATATGCCGATAAATATCCCAAGACGTTTGAGGTGTTTAAGCCTGTGGCAGGAAACATCGAGGAGGGTGAGAAGGACCAGGCTCTCTTGGTAAATGCCTACGATAACACGATACGTTACACCGATTTCCTGCTTGATGGTCTCATCAACACGTTGAGCTCAATGAGTGACTGGAAGAGTGCGATGATCTTTATCTCCGATCATGGTGAGTCACTGGGTGAGAACAAGATGTTCATGCACGGTCTCCCGATGAAACTGGCACCCAAGGTGCAGTATGAAATCCCCTTCCTTGTATGGACCTCGGATCATTTCAGGAAGTACAAGAAGACATCTGTCTCGCAGGATGTGCCTGTAGGAGAACTGCCAGCGGTACTCGAACAGCATTATATATTCCATTCCGTGCTGAACCTTCTTTCCATCCGTACAGAGGTTTACGATGAAGCCTATGACATATTTGAGGCGGAAGAATAATGTGTGTCAATAAATATAGTAGAGCGCTTTGTGTCGTCTGATAACGCTTCAAAAGAGTGGTATTAAGGGAAAATATTGCTACCATTAATGCGCGCAATTTTTAGATTTAAGTCTCGCAATTTTTCTCTTTAATGGCCAGGTTTCTCAGTTCTTCATCCGACACTGCAAAGATACTAAATTTTCAAGCGTTTTCCAAATTTTTCTTCAAAAAAGACACGCAAAAAAGCACGCACCTGAAAATAGGGTGTTTTAGTGATACAGAATACAGAATACAGTTTTCTCAGAAGCACCTAAAATATGAACTAAAATTTTTATTATATATATAATATATATATTATATATATAATAATATAATTATAGATATAAATCTAATCTAAGAAGCATACCCCTTCCCAAATAAACTGTATTCTGTATTCTGTATCTTTTTATCTTGCTACCCCCTATGCAAAATTAAAACTGATATCTGATTTATTGATACATTTTGCATCAACTGGAGCACCTTTTCTTATTATAGAAAATCACTATGTTAAAAGTCAAAAACATAGTTTGAACATTATTTTTCTGCCTTTTCCTTCATTATTTCCATTTTTCTTTGTACTTTTGCAAATGCTATCTGTGTGGCATTGCATCACCATCTGGGAGTGTGAGCTGAAGCCATCGAAAAGGGAGCAGACATTGAAATCGTTGGCTTTCACGCTTAATAAGATCTGGTTGGAAGAGCATGTTGTCATCGGCAAACCATATCCCAAATTGGAGGAAGAAGATGGCATACTTAAAGCTGCGGAGGATAAATAATAAAAAAGCTCGCCGCTGCGAGCCTGATTATTAACTCTTAAAAAAACTAATATTATAAAAATGTGTCCGTCATCACGACGGGTGAAATAACAATAACATTACTATATATTATTCATTATCCTTTGGTTGAATAAAACCAATTCATTGCAAGTCCTTGTTCTGTGAAAGCGTGGGGAAGAAACTTTGTATATTTTCCCCTTCCAACTTCTAAAATTCCAATTTGGAATCTTAGAGAATCCCATTCCTCCTTTGTCAGTTGAAACATAAAGTCAGATGGGAAACGCCTGATATTACGTTTTACGGCTTTGTTGAGATTACCCGTTGTGACATGATAAAGTTCTGCAAGGTCTTTGTCAAGCATAACCTTTACACCTCTTACCTCATAGATGAGATTCTGAATGATTTGTAATTCGTCCATAGTCTTAATTTTAAGTTCAACAATAATTTGATGATGCAAAGGTAATGTTTTTTCTGAACTAAATGAATCGTTTTAAGTTTTTTAGCAGAAAGTTTTGTGGTTACGTGGGAATTGGGTACTTTTGCAAAGGAATTATGAGCATGAGATGAAACAGATAGAAGTCGTAGCAGCGATTATACATGATAAGGAGGGCCGTATCTTTGCAACGCAGCGGGGATATGGAGATTATAAGGATGGCTGGGAGTTTCCTGGGGGAAAGATGGAGCCTGGGGAGAGTCCTGAGCAGGCGTTGAAGCGTGAGATTTGGGAGGAGCTGGAGACGAGAATCATTGTGGAGCGCTTGGTGCAGACGGTGGAGTGGGATTATCCGAACTTTCATTTGAAGATGCATTGCTTCTGGTGCAGCATCGAGAGTGGCTCACTCACGTTGAAAGAGCATGAGGCAGCGCGTTGGCTCACTCCTGATCAACTAGGCGAAGTGGATTGGTTGCCAGCAGATCAGGTGGTCGTGAATCAAATGTTTACTGATATTGGCGGAGGGCGGCGATGAGTTCGCTGTTCTCGCTCTTGGTACCGATGGTGATGCGGAGGCAGTTCTGACAGAGTTGCACGCGGGTGCGGTTTCTGACGATGATACCCTGATCCACGAGATAGTTGTAGATGCGGGTAGCGTCGCTCATCTTTGCCAGGAAGAAGTTGGCCTCCGTGGGATACACCTTCTCGCAGATGGGCAGTTCGGTAAAGGCCTGCATCATGCGGGTGCGCTCCTGGAGCAACACCTTCACCCACTCCTCAACGTCGATGGGACGCTTCAATGCCTCAAGGGCCTGTTGCTGAGTGAGCGCATTAACGTTGTAAGGATATTTTACCTTATTAAAAAGGTCGATAATTTCCTTTGAGGCAAACGCCATTCCCAAACGGATGGCGGCACATCCCCATGCTTTAGACATGGTGTTGAGCACAATCAGATTGGGATATTTCGCCAGATCGAAGCGAAGACTGCGCTGAGAGGCGAAGTCGCTGTAGGCTTCATCAACAATCACAAGACCCTCAAACTGCTCGATGACCTTTACTACCTCGTCGCGATTCAGACTGTTGCCTGTGGGGTTGTTGGGGGTGCAGAGCCAGATGATCTTCGTGTGGTCGTCGGTAGCAGCCAGCAGTTTATCGGCTGTGATCTGATACTGATCGTCGAGCAACACAGGGCGATATTCGACATCGTTGATGTCGGCACACACCTTATACATGCCGTAGGTGGGCTCGATGGCCACCACATTGTCCTTGCCAGGATTGCAGAAACAACGGTAAGGCAGGTCGATGGCCTCATCGCTTCCGTTGCCCAAGAAAATACAGTCGGCAGGCACGCCCTTCACCTTGCTGAGCTGGGCTTTGAGCTCAAGCTGCAGAGGGTCTGGATAGCGGTTGTATGGCTGGTTGTAAGGGTTCTCGTTGGCATCGAGAAACACGCGTGCCTCTCGTCCTGCATATTCGTTTCGCGCAGAACTATAAGGAGCCAGGCTCCATATGTTTTTGCGGGTTAATTGCTCTAATGATTTCATTTCAAACTTTTAATTCTAACCGTCATTGCGTTTTTGTGGGCGTCGAGTTGTTCGGCGGCGGCCATGAGCTCTACGGCGTGACCGATGCTGTGGATACCGTCGGCGGTGAGATGCTGGAAGGTGACCTTGCGGCAGTAGCTGTCGAGATTCACACCGCTATAGGCAGTGGCGTAGCCGTGAGTAGGCAGGGTGTGATTGGTGCCGCTGGCATAGTCGCCCGCACTCTCACAGGCATATTCGCCTAAGAAAACACTACCTGCATTGACCACTTTTGTGGCAAGCTTGTCATAATTTTTGGTCTGTATAATCAGGTGCTCTGGGGCGTAGGCGTTCGAGAGATCGATGGCCTCCTGCAGATCCTTGACGAGTACCAGACGGCTATTGTCGAGTGCCTTTGCGGCAATCTCCTTACGCGGCAGCTTCTGAAGCTGACGGTTGAGTTCTGCCTGCACATCGAGTACGAGCTGCTTGGAGTCGGTGATGAGCAGTACCTGAGAGTCGATACCGTGCTCGGCTTGTGACAGCAAGTCTGCTGCGATGAACTTGATGTTGGCTTCCTCGTCGGCAATGACGCAGACTTCTGAGGGGCCTGCTGGCATGTCGATGGCTACATCGTGGAGGCTCACCTGCTGTTTGGCAGCCATCACATATTGGTTGCCAGGACCGAAGATCTTATAGACCTTGGGGACCGAAGCGGTGCCATAGGCCATTGCACCGATGGCCTGAACGCCACCAGCCTTGAAGATCTTGCTGACTCCAGCGATGCGGGCAGCTACCAGAATGGCAGGATTCACCTTGCCGTCACGACCTGGAGGCGTGCAGAGCACAATCTCCTGACAGCCTGCAATCTTTGCGGGTGTGGCCAGCATCAGGACGGTAGAGAAGAGTGGGGCAGTACCACCAGGGATATAGAGACCCACCTTCTCGATGGCAATGCTCTTCTGCCAACAGGTGACACCGGGCTGTGTCTCTACCTTCTTGCCACGAAACTTCTGGGCTTCGTGGAAGGCTTGGATGTTATGGTGGGCAACCATGATGGCGGCTTTGAGCTCCGTGCTTACCAGCTTTTCTGCCTCGTTCATCTCTGCCTCGCTAACGGCGAGATCAGGCAGGTCCACATGGTCGAACTTCAGTTCATAACCCTTCACGGCATCATCGCCACGACGTTTCACATCGGCTAAGACAGAAGCAACTGTCTCATTGAGCTGAGACACATCCAGATGAGGGCGCTCCACAATCTTAGCCCACTCGCTTTTCTCAGGATATCTGATGATGTTCATAAGATCATTTTTTCGATTGGGGTAACAAGGATGCCCTGGGCACCCATCTCCTTCAGTTTGCCGATAATCTCCCAGAACTGCTTCTGGTCGAGCACGGTGTGAACAGAGCACCACTCGTCGTCGGCCAACGGGATGATGGTGGGACTCTTCAGACCAGGCAGCACGTCGATGATCTCCTGTAGACGAGCCTTGGGAGCATTCATACGAACGTACTTCTTGTCCTCAGCATCCTTCACGGCCTTGAAGCGGAAAAGCATCTCGTCGAGAATCATACGCTTTTCGGCAGAGAGCTGCTTGTTGCCGATGAGCAAAGCCTCGCTCCACATGACAACTTCTACCTCGCGCAGATTGTTGCTCACGAGGGTAGAGCCTGAAGAGACGATATCGAAGATACCATCAGCCAATCCGATGCCCGGACTGATCTCTACAGACCCCGTGATGACATGAATCTCGGCCTGAATGCCTTTCTCGTCGAGAAAACGCTTCAGGATACCAGGGTAGCTGGTGGCAATCTTCTTGCCGTTAAACCATTCTACACCCTTATAGTCGATCTCCTTGGGGATGGCGAGTGACAGACGGCACTTGGAGAAGCCCAGACGAGAGACAATGTCGGCATCTTCTTCGCGTTCCACAAACTCGTTCTCACCAACGACACCGATGTCGGCTACACCGCTGGCTACGCTCTGGGGTATATCGTCATCACGAAGATAGAGCACTTCAAGTGGGAAGTTGGACGACTGTACCAACAAGGTGCGCTTGGTAGCGCTGACCTTGATGTCAGCCTCTGCCAGCAGATTCATCGTATCATCAAACAGACGTCCTTTGGATTGTACTGCTATACGTAACATAATTGTTAAAGTCTATAATACATTATTTTTTATCGCGTGCAAAGGTACGAATATTCGGTTGAAAATCCAAAAAAAAACGATTATTCCGTACTTTGGTGGCTAAAAATTAGTAACTTTGCACCGTTTTTCGAGTTTTTATGCAATTACCTGATGCGATTCTTGAATAAATATTTGATTGTGGTGGGAGTGGTGTTGCTCCTCGTCTCTTGTCGTCAGCGACAGGAGCGGGTGGTGACGCCCTATGGCTCAGTGCTCGACTCGGTGGAGGTGACGGAGGATTTTGACCTTCCCGACATTCAGACGAACGGTGAGTTGATTGTCGCTACGACCAGCGGACCTGATACCTACTACGATTATCGGGGTAAACAACTGGGTACGCAATATCTGATCTGTCAGCACTTTGCCGACTCACTCGGTGTGAGACTGCGCATCGATGTCTGTCGTGACAGTGCCGAACTGAGGCGGCGTCTGGAAGAAGGAGAGGCTGATCTGGTGGCTTGGGCTACACCTGGACAGTTTGAGGTTGGAGCAGAGAAACCCGAATTGGCTGAAGAGCTGGCCCTATGGTATCACCCTGACCGTATCGCTGCAGCGAAGAAGGAGGAACAGGAACTGTTGACCGTCAAGAAGGTGAGACGCCGTATCTTCTCACCGATGCTCGACAAACGGGGTGGCATCATTTCGCATTACGATCAATACTTCATTGCCTATAGCCGTGACATCCGTTGGGATTGGCGCTTGTTGGCAGCTCAGTGTTATCAGGAATCCACGTTCGATCCCAAGGCCGTATCGTTTGCAGGAGCAAAAGGTCTGATGCAGATCATGCCTGGTACAGCCGACCATCTGGGTGTGTCGCGCAGTCGTCTGTATGATCCTGAGGCAAATATCTCTGCTGCGGCGAAATATATAGCAGAGCTACAGCGCACGTTTGCTGATATCGGCGACCATTTTGAACGCACGAACTTCGTGTTGGCAAGCTATAACGGTGGCGCCCACCATATCCGCGATGCGATGGCACTTGCCAAACGTGACGGTAAGAACAACCATCGTTGGAGTGAGGTGGCACCCTATGTGCTGAAACTGGCTCAGCCTCAATACTACAACGATCCCATCGTGAAGTATGGCTATATGCGAGGATCGGAGACGGTGGATTATGTGTCGAAGATCCGTCAGAGATATGCAGGGTATCAGGGTGTGAAGTCGCCCCACATGGGGTTCCATCCATCACAACCCAGAAAGGCTGATCAGAGAAAGAAGAAATATGATTTATAATAAAGAATCCCGCCAATTGGCGGGATTCTTCTTATTTACTTCTGAACAGGGATTTTATCCACTCTCTTCTGATGGCGTCCGCCTTCGAAGGTAGCAGTGAAGAACTCGTCCATAATCTTACGGGCCATATTGTTGTCGATGAAACGACCTGGCATCACGAGCACGTTGGCATCGTTGTGCTGACGGATGAGATGTGCAATCTCTGGGATCCAACACAGGCCGGCACGCACCTGCTGGTGCTTGTTGAGTGTGATGCTGATACCTTCGCCAGAACCGCAGATGGCGATACCGGGATAAACCTCACCACTCTCAATGCCCTCGGCCAATGCGTGACCGAAGTCGGGATAATCGACACTTGCGTCACTCCAAGTACCATAGTCCTTGTAGGGATAACCCTTCTCCTCCAGGTACTCAAGCACAAACTTCTTAAGAGCGAAGCCTGCGTGATCGCAGGCTACGCCAACAGTCTTTACTTCCATTAGGCAAGCAGTTTCTTAACCTGATTGTAAACATTCTCACCAGTGAAGCCAAGCTTCTCGTCGAGCACCTTGTAAGGAGCAGAGAAACCGAAGCTCTCGAGACCCCATACACAACCGTCGGCACCTACCAGACCCTCGAGGTTTACAGGCAGACCAGCGGTGAGACCGAACTTCTTCTTGCCAGCGGGCAGCACGCTCTGCTGATACTCCTTGCTCTGGCTGCGGAACAGACCCTCAGAAGGAACGCTTACAATGCGGCACTTGATGCCGTCCTCGCGGAGCAGCTTAGCACCTGCCTCAAGGGTGGCAACCTCTGAACCTGAAGCCAACAGGATCACGTCGAAGTCCTCATCAGAGCCCTTCACAATGTAAGCACCCTTAGTAGCCTGGTTGTAGTCGTTGCCCTCGGGCAGCATATCGATGTTCTGACGAGAGAAGATGAGGGCGGTAGGCGTATCGATGTTCTCCATTGCCATGCGCCAGCATACGGTGGTCTCCTCAGCATCGGCAGGACGAACTACCAATACTGAGTTCTTGCCGTGATGGTTCTTCAGCTTCTCCATCAGACGGATCTGTGCCTCCTGCTCAACAGGCTCGTGGGTAGGTCCATCCTCACCAACGCGGAAGGCGTCATGGGTCCAGATGAACTTCACTGGGAGCTCCATCAGAGCAGCCATACGAACGGCGGGCTTCATATAGTCAGAGAATACGAAGAAGGTACCGCAAGCGGCGATTACACCACCGTGAAGAGCCATACCGATACAGCAGCAAGCCATGGTGAGCTCAGCTACACCAGCCTCGAAGAAGGCACCAGAGAAGTCACCGCGAACGATGTCGTGAGTCTTCTTCAGGAAGCCGTTGGTGTTGTCAGAGTTGCTCAGGTCTGCTGATGCGCAGATCATGTTGGGCACCTGCTCAGCGAGCTGACCGAGAACGGTAGCTGATGCGTTACGTGTAGCGCAACCAGGCTTCTGCTCAACCTTGCTCCAGTCGATCTTCGGAGCCTTACCGCTGAACCACTCCTCGAGCTGGGCTGCCTTCTCAGGATTAGCCTTTGCCCAAGCTGCTTTCTTTGCATAGCGCTCTGCTACGATCTTCTTCAGCTCCTCAGCACGCTTTGCATACATGTCCTTTACCTCTGGGAAGATCTGGAACGGATTCTCAGGATCAGCACCCAGGTTCTTCATGGTGTTGATGTAAGCGTCGCCTCCGAGAGGAGCACCGTGAGTAGCGCAATTGCTCTCGTAAGAAGAGCCATCAGCCTTCTTGGCACCCTTACCCATCACGCAGTGACCGATAATAAGTGAAGGACGGTTCTTCTCTGCCTGAGCGTTCTCGATAGCCTTACGGATCTGATCGACATTGTTACCATCGATCTTCTGAACGTACCAGCCCCAAGCCTCATACTTCTTAGCTGTGTCCTCACAAGTCACAACCTCTGTCTTGGTAGAGAGCTGAATATCGTTAGCGTCGTAGAACATAATGAGGTTGTCGAGACCAAGGTTACCGGCAATACGACCAGCACCCTGAGAAATCTCCTCCTGAACACCACCGTCAGAGATGTAAGCGTAGATGGTCTGACCCATGACCTCCTCACCGAGACGAGCCTTCAGGAACTTAGCTGCGATAGCTGCACCAACAGCAAAAACGTGACCCTGTCCGAGAGGACCAGAGGTGTTCTCGATACCGCGAGCGATCTCACGCTCAGGGTGGCCAGGAGTTACTGAGCCCCACTGACGCAGGTTCTTCAGATCCTCGAGGGTGTATTTACCGATCAGAGCGAGCTGGCTGTAGAGCATTGGAGCCATGTGACCAGGATCGAGGAAGAAACGATCGCGGCCCTCCCATGCGGGGTTCTCTGGGTCGTAAACAAGGTACTCACTGTAGAGCGTGTTGATGAAATCAGCACCACCCATTGCACCACCAGGGTGACCAGACTTGGCTTTCTCAACCATTGAGGCAGCAAGGATACGGATGTTGTCCGCTGCCATGTTCATAATCTTGTTGTCGTTCATACTAGTTGTTTATTTAATGTTTAAAACTATTATTGATTTTGCAGGAATTTTAACCGTAAGGACACCTTTGTTCAACTTGGCATCTTGATAGGCCTTTGGCGCAACCACATTGGGGTGCTTGAAATCGTTGAAGTCATCGGCTTCCTTAGAGGTGAGGATGCGTCCGCTGACAGTCTTTGCATTGAAACCGGCGATGTTGAAGTCGATGGTCTGATCCTTGTCGAGACTGACGTTGGTGATAGCAAGCACGATGGAACCGTCCTGAGTCTTAGCTGCAGAAGCAGAGAGTAACGGGCAGGGGCGATAGCCTTCGTCCAAATCCTTCTTCTTCTCCTTGTAATAGCCCCTACTGACAGCCTTTACCTCACTCTCAAGGTCGAGTGGGAGATAGGTGGCTTCCTGGAACGGGGTGTACATCTCAAATACATGGTAGGTCGGTGTGAGTACCATGTGACCTGTACCCTCCTGATCGGTCAGAATCATAGACTGGAGTACATTGACCACCTGTGCGATATTAGTCATCTTCACACGATCGGTGTATTTGTGGAACACATTCAGAGAAAGAGCTGCAACAAAAGCATCTCGGAGGGCGTTTTGTTGATAGAGGTGTCCTGGAATGGTACCAGGCTCCTCATCCCACCATGTGCCCCATTCATCAACGAGCAGACCAATCTTGTTCTCTGGGTCTATCTCATCCATGATTGCCTTGTGCTTCTTAATGACCTCTTCGATCTCCAAGCACTTGGCAAGAGCCCAATAATACTGGTCGTTGTCGAAATTGGTAGCAGTGCCCTTAGGTCCCTCCCAACCAGAACAGGTGTAATAATGCAGACTGATGCCGTTCATCTGGCGCCCGATATTCTGCATAAGCACTTTGGTCCAGTTGTAGTCGTAGTCGCTGGCACCCGAAGCGATGCGATAAAGATGGTTCTCACCTTGGTCACGCAGATAGGTATTGAACTTGCGGTATTCGTTAGAGTAATATTCGGGAGTCATGTTTCCACCACAGCCCCAGGCTTCATTACCGATTCCGAAGTATTTCACCTTCCAAGCTTTGTCGCGACCGTTCTGACGGCGCAGACGAGCCATTGGTGTGTCACCGTCGGAGGTCATGTATTCAACCCACTGGGCCATTTCCTTCACAGTGCCGGAACCAACATTACCACTAATATAAGGCTCGCAGCCAAGCATCTCGCAGAGATTCAGGAACTCGTGGGTACCGAAGCTGTTGTCCTCGATCGTACCACCCCAGTTGTTGTTACGCAGTGAAGGGCGCTGGTCCTTAGGACCGATACCATCCATCCAGTGATAGTCGTCAGCGAAACAACCGCCCGGCCAGCGCATTACAGGAATCTTCAGAGCCTTCAAAGCCTCAAACACGTCCTTGCGGTAGCCTTTGATGTTTGGAATCTGTGAGTTCTCGCCAACCCACAGGCCACCATAGATACATGAACCGAGGTGTTCAGAGAACTGTCCGTAGATCTCTCTATTGATCTTGGCACCAGCCTGATCAGCATGAATCGTAGCCTTCACGTTATCAGCCAAAGAGGGTAGCGTGAGGGCAACAATAGAAAGTGTGATGAATAGTCTCTTCATTGATTTATACCTTGTTTTATTAATAATACGGATAGGTGGGGGTAATTCCCCCACTTATCCTTTAGTTTTTATAATCCACTGCACTTTGCTCTACAGGCAGACAGCGCTTGTAGTTTTCGATATACTTCTCGAAACCGGCAACGTCTTCTGGCGTGGGGGCGATAGAGATACCCGTATTGCCTGCGAAGACAACCTTCTCAAGATAGTCAGCGAGTGAGAGATTGTTAGTATTATTCACAGCATAACCAGCCAACAGCGCGATACCCCAAGCACCACCTTCGCCAGCAGTCTCCATCACAGAGATGGGGCTGTTGAGGGCAGCTGCAAGCATGCGCTGACCAACACCTGGTGTCTTGAAGTAACCACCATGACCTGTGATGCGATCTACATGAATCTTCTCCTCCTTAAATAGGATATCGTTACCAATCTTCAGTACGCCGATAGCACCGTATAAGTGAGCACGCATGAAGTTCGCGAGATTGAACTTATCATTGGCTGAGCGCATGAACATCGGGCGACCTTCCTGCAGACCAGTAACAGGTTCACCACTGACATAGTTGTAGGCCATCAGACCGCCACAGTCGGTGTCTCCCTTGAGAGCTTCATTGAAAAGTTTTCCATAAAGTTCGTTCATATCTACCTTAACGCCAATCAGTTGCTGGTATTCTTTAAAGAGATTCACCCAGGCGTTAATGTCGCTAGTACAGTTGTTGCAGTGAACCATTGCAACGAGTGAACCATCAGGTGTGGTCACCATGTCAATCATCTCGTAAGGCTTAGAAAGTTCCTTCTCAAGAACAATCATTGAGAATGAAGAAGTACCTGCTGACACGTTACCTGTGCGCTGCTTGACGGCATTGGTGGCTACCATACCTGTGCCTGCATCACCCTCTGGAGGACATACGGGTACACCAGCCTTGAGGTGACCTGAGACGTCGAGTTTCTTTGCACCTTCTGGAGTCAGGAAACCTGCGCTCTCACCAGCGTTGAGTGATTTCGGGAGAATATCTAACAGTTTCCAAGAGAAACCCTTTGGTGCAATGAGCTCGTCAAACTTTTTAACCATCGTTGCGTCATAAGTCTTGGTCTTGGGATCTACGGGAATCATACCAGAAGCGTCGCCAACACCCAGCACGAACTGACCTGTTACCTGCCAGTGAACATAACCAGCAAGTGTGGTGAGGTACTTAATGTCAGATACGTGCTCCTCATTGTCGAGAATAGCCTCATAGAGGTGGCTGATACTCCAACGGAGAGGAATGTTGTAGTTGAAAAGCTTTGAGAGTTCTGCAGCGGCCTTACCTGTATTGGTGTTACGCCAAGTGCGGAAAGGAACCAAAATCTCCTGTTTCTCATTGAAGGCCATATAACCGTGCATCATAGCTGAGAAGCCGATGGCGGCAAGTGCTTCAATCTCGCAGTCATATTGCTTCAGAACATCCTTGCGGAGCTCTGCGTAACAGTCCTGAAGACCGTACCAGATAGCCTCAGTAGAATAAGTCCAGAGACCATCTACCAACTGATTTTCCCATTCGTGTGAGCCCTGTGCGATGGGCTTATTGTCCTCGTCGATGAGGACAGCCTTGATGCGGGTAGAGCCAAACTCGATACCGAGAATGGCTTTACCTGCTTCGATTGTCTGTTTTGTTGTCATACTTATTATGTTTTAACGGAGCGCTTTGCTCAACATGTAATACATCTCATTGTTCTGGAGCTGCTGCTTGAACTCGCTGGTCTTGGTATCTTTGTTGATACGGACATACTCGATACCCGTCATTTCAGCGAAGTCTTCCCAATACTCTTCAGTGATATCATATGAGAAGGCACTGTGGTGTGTACCACCAGCGAGGATCCATGCGCCTGCACCAATCTCGAATGTAGGCTGGGGTACCCAAAGGGCAGAAGCCACAGGCAGATTAGGCATGGGTTTGGGCTCAATGCATTCTACCTCCTGAGAGATCAGACGGAAGCGGTTACCGAGATCGACAACAGTAGCCTTGATACCGCGACCTACCTTTGAGGTGAAAACGAGGCGGGCTGTCTGCTGCTTGCGGATACCGATACCGAGGAAGTGAACCTCAAGTTTGGGTTTATCGACAGCAATGAGCGGACATACCTCCAGCATGTGGCTCTGGAGACAAG
This sequence comes from uncultured Prevotella sp., assembly GCA_900315695.1. GTDB lineage: Bacteria > Bacteroidota > Bacteroidia > Bacteroidales > Bacteroidaceae > Prevotella. The sequence goes on from ONAE01000044.1 coordinate 19,563, forward strand.
AACTGCGGTCGCCAGCGAAGTTGAGGGTGTAGTCTTCAAGGAAAGAGCAACCTGTAGGCATACCCTGCTGGATCACCCAGAGTGTACGATAGAGACAAGCGGTCTTCCAGTCGCCCTCAGCACCGAAGCCATAACCTTCTTCCATCAAGCGCTGTGAAGCCAAACCGGGAATCTGGTCGAAGCCAACGAAGTTTGGATCGTTGATGTCGGCATCACCCAGGTCGTCGAAGTTGGTAGTGAAGGCAGTAGCACCTTCGTCCTTTAATACGCGGCGCAGAGCAATCTCAGCCTTTGCTGCGTTCTTCACCTTCTCCCAGTAAACCTCTTCGCCACTCTCGTCGATCTTGATGGTATAAGCCTTCTTGTACTCCTCAACGAGGGCATCAGCCTCTGCGTCAGTTACCTTCTTGAAGTATTCCATCAGAGAGCTGACGGGATAGTAATCTACATGATAACCCAGACGCTGTTCAAACTCAACACGATCACCGTCAGTAACAGCTACGTTGTTCATGTTCATACCGAACATCAGGCAGCGAACGTTTTTGGCATCAGCCACACCTGCAGCTACACGAGCCCATACGGCAATCTGCTTCTGAGCAGTCTCATCCTTCCAATAACCGCATACCACTTTGCGAGGTACACGCATACGGGTGCAGATATGTCCGAACTCGATGTCACCATGGGCGCTCTGGTTCAGGTTCATGAAGTCCATGTCCATTGTCTCCCAGGGGATCTCGGCGTTATACTGTGTGTGGAAGTGGAGTAGGGGCTTCTGCAGATCCTGCAGACCCTTGATCCACATCTTGGCGGGAGAGAAAGTGTGCATCCATGTGATAATACCTACGCACTTGTCGTCATTGTTAGCAGCTTTCATCACTGCTTCTACTTCCTTAGAGCTGTTGGCCGTACCTTTATATACTACCTTGATAGGAATAATACCGCTATCGTTCAAACCAGCGACCATTTCTTTAGAATGTCCGTCAACTGCGACAACTGCATCACCTCCATAAAGGAGCTGTGCACCAGTGACCCACCAAATCTCGTAATTCTCAAATGCTTTAATCATAATTCAAAGTTTTAGTATGTAAGTTAATAAGAAATTAATGTTTTTGTCCCTTTTGTCCATAATATGCATTAGGACCGTGCTTACGCATATAGTGCTTCTCCACAAGTAATGGGTTCATCGTGGTGTTCGGATTAACCGAGAAAGATACGAACGCCATCTTGGCACACTGCTCCATGACTTTTGCGTTATAAACGGCATTGTCGGGAGAAGTTCCCCATGAGAATGGACCATGATTTTTCACTAGAACGGCAGGCGTGTGATCTGGGTTGATCTTGCGGATGTTCAGAATTTCATCCACAATCACATTACCAGTCTCTAACTCATAGCTGCCTTTTACCTCAGCCTCCGTCATATCACGTGTGCAGGGGATATCCTGATAGAAGTAGTCGGCATGTGTGGTGCCGATATTGGGGATATCACGACCAGCTTGTGCAAATGCTGTGGCATAGGTAGAGTGGGTGTGTACTACACCTTGGATATTAGGGAAGGCCTTGTAGAGAACAAGGTGAGTAGGTGTGTCGGATGAGGGATTCAGATCACCATCAACAACTTCGCCCGTATTGAGATCAACTACCACCATATCGCTGGCCTTCATTACATCATAGTCAACACCAGAGGGTTTGATGACAACCAGCCCATGTTCGCGGTCGATGCCAGATACATTACCCCAAGTGAAGATAACAAGTCCTTGTTTCACAAGGTCAAGATTTGCCTTGAATACTTTTTCTTTCAGTTCTTCTAACATTGTTGTTATAATTTAAAATTTGGATCTTCGTTATAGATTCTCTTATTGAAACGATAAAGGTATGCTCCTCGTTTGGAACTATTTTTGTCGATCAGTTCGGTCTTTTCGATAAAATCCATATCCTTGATGCGTTTGCGGAAATTTCGCTTATCGATAGTCTCACCCTTCACGGCCTCATACAGCTTTTGGAGTTGTGTGAGCGTAAAGAGACTGGGGAGCAGACGAAAACCTACAGGTTCGTGGGCCAGTTTCTGCTGCATCATTTTTCTGGCCTTCTTTACCATTTCGTTATGGTCGGAATATAGTTGAGGAATTTCGTTGATGTCCATCCAGATCTGATCATGTGACTCACGGAGTGCCTCATCGTACTCGTTGACGTTGATCAGGGCGTAATAGGCTATAGACACCACACGCTCACCTGGATCGCGATCAACTTTACCGAATGCACCTACCTGTCGCATGTATAGATTTCGCAGCCCTGTTAGTTCGTAAAGGGTTCTGGATGCGGCTTCATCAACACTTTCTTCGCTGCCAACGAAGCCTCCGTAGAGGCTCCATTCGCCGCGTCCGGGATCCATCTTGCGCTTACCAATCAGGATCTTTAACTTTCCTTCGTCAAAGCCGAAGATGATGCAGTCAACAGACAGCCAGACTTTGGAATGTTCGTTATAATACGTCATTTATTCTCTATTTTTTTCTTATGGTTTACCAGAAGTATGCGTAGAAGCAGCTACAGAGGCCGATGACAACCAATGTACCAATCACATCAAAGGCACCCCAGCTCTCCTTAATGGATTTCTTGAAGTCACTTGTGAATGTGATAGCATCGATCTGAGCCTGTGTAGGAGCGGGTGTGAACTTGGAAACTGCAGCAATAAAAATAAGCAAGAATACCAATAACCAGCACTCAAATACCAGCCAGTTGGTCTGCCAGAACCATGCTGTTGCGTCCCAGAAACCACCTTCCATCGTGGCACGGCCAGTATCTGTGATAACATTGGTAACCAGACGGAGCATTCCAATCAGGAAACCTACTATCAAAGTATATTCGCCAGCCTTTGGTGTAACCTTCTTACTTAAGATTCCGCATGCGAAGATGACAACCATAGCAGGTGCCAGTAGCGACTGGATACCTTGCAGATAGTTGTAAAGGGTATCCATGCCCATCATGATCGGTAACCAGGCGAAACCAAGAATCACTACTACAACGGTAGCGATACGACCTACGAGTACATAGTGAGCTTCGCTCATACCTTTCTTCATAGGCTTGTAGAAATCTTCTGTGAAGAGGGTAGCACAGCTATTGAAGAATGCTGCCAGAGAGGCTACGAGTGCACAAATGAATCCAATGGTTACAATACCCTTAATACCAGCAGGCAGAACATTCTGCACCATGATGGCAAAGGCAGCGTCGGTCTCTTCCATTTGGATGGCACCTTTCTGAGCCAAAGCTGCTGCTATCATACCTGGGATAAGGAACATGAAGCAAGGCAGAACCTTAAAGAAACCTGCTGCAATCGTACCACGACGAGCGCGCTTCATCACTTCGGCGTTATCTTCACCAGGAACCTGTCCAAGTACACGCTGAACGATGTGCTGGTCAGTACACCAGTACCAGAAACCGATGATAGAAGCTCCTATGAACACTACAAATCCTGGGTACTCCTGATACATAGAGTCACCTTCCTCCCAGTGGAACATGTGAGTGGTTCCATAGCCGTTATTAAGTTTTCCACAATAGTCCATCATACTAGTCCATCCTTCAGCAATGTTGCCTCCACCAAGTGCAGATAGACCAAGGAAAAGCACGAGGAAAGAACCAATAATAAGAATAGGTGTCTGGATAGAGCTCAGTGTCATAACTCCCTTCATACCGCCGAATACGGTGAATACGGCTGTGATGAGAATCAGTCCGATAGCGCCAGCCCAGAAATTCAGTCCCCAAAGATACTTGAAGAAGATACCACCAGTCAGGGCAGTAACAGAAACCTTGGTTAGCACGTAGGCCACCAGTGTGATGATAGAAAGCCATGAACCAGTGCGCTGTGTGTAGCGGAACTTCAGGAAGTCGGGCATCGTGATGATCTTGCCCATCTTATTAATCATCAGCTGATAGAAAGGTACGAACAGCCAACCTAAGATGAGAATCATCCATCCCTGCATCTCCCAGTGAGCCATTCCTACACCACTCTTAGCACCTGTACCAGCCAAACCTACCAAGTGCTCACTACCGATGTTGGCTGCAAAGATAGCCATACCGATAACGTACCAAGGCTCACCTTTACCAAAGAGATAAGCCGAAGAGTCTTCGCCCTGCTGGGCTTTCTTGTCTTTCCAGATGGCATACCATACGGCAGCCACT
>ONAE01000068.1 GCA_900315695.1 uncultured Prevotella sp.
TCTTTGCGGTAGATTTCGTAAGGAACATATCGCCGTTGGACATGTCCTTAAACACGACGGGGCGATAGTTTTCTGGATGAATACCTTTTTTCATTTTGAGTTAAAATATTAATATGATAATTACTAAATTCGCATAAAGCGGGTGCAAAGGTACAAAGTTTTTTTGGAATCCACAAACTTTTTGCCTATTTTTCTTTGACTAATCGGATTTTTACCTTATATTTGCAAGCAAAAACAACAAGATATGAGAAGAATAACCTTTTTGATTCTTGGTCTGCTACTGATCTCCATGACCAGTATAGCGCGTAAACCCCTGAAAGGCAGCGATTATGCCATCGGCTTCTATAATCTCGAGAATCTCTTTGATACCTGTCATGATGAAGGTAAGAACGACTATGAATTTATGCCAGAAGGTACGTTTAAGTGGGATACCGAGAAATACACCAATAAGCTTCATAACCTCGCCCGCGTGCTCTCTGAGATGGCTTCCGACCGTCTGCCAGAAGGTTGTGCAGCCATCGGTGTGGCTGAGGTGGAGAATGCCAAGTGTCTGGCCGATCTCTGCAATGAACCACCCCTGAAACAGCGCAATATCCAGTATATCCATGTGGAAGGACCTGACCAGCGCGGCATCGACTGCGGCTTGATCTATAACCCCGCACTCTTCTCGATTCGTGACGTGAAGCTCGTACCTTATATATATAAGCAGCCGGAGGACTCTCTGCGGGCTACACGAGGTTTCCTGGTGGTGAGTGGTATATTGGCCTGTGAGCATGTGACAATTATCGTGAATCATCTGCCGTCGCGCGGTGCTGCTTCTTATTACCGTGAAGAGGGTGGTCGACAGCTGAAGGTTGTGAAAGACTCGCTGTTGAAGGCAGATCCCAACCAAAAGCTTTTGATCATGGGCGATATGAACGATGATCCGCAGGATGCCTCGATGGCAGAATGTCTGGGTGCGAAGCGTGAAATCAGTGAGGTAGGAGAGGGCGACCTCTATAATCCGTGGTGGAATGTGTTGGCATCGGGTGAGGGCACGTTGAGTTTCAAAGGGCGATGGAACCTGTTCGACCAGATCATTCTCTCGCCGTCGCTGCTCCGTCAGGAGAGTGGCACATTGGGCTTCGACTCGTGCGAGATCTTCCGTCGCGACTATCTTATCCGACAGGACGGCCCTTATGCGGGTACGCCTCTGCGCACCCATGGAGGCGGGCAGTGGCTCAACGGCTATAGCGACCACCTGCCTACGGTGGTGTATTTGAAAATGTAAAAATGTAAAAAAGTAAAGATATGATTATCATCGGAATCGCTGGCGGTTCAGGTTCTGGCAAGACTACCGTCGTGAAGCGCATTGCCAAGGTGTTGCCTCCCCATTGTGCAGCAGTCATCCCTTTAGACTCGTATTACAACGACACCACCGATCTGACGCCAGAGGAGCGTAAGCAGATTAACTTCGACCATCCTGACGCCTTCGACTGGAAGCTGCTGACGGAGCAGATCAAGAAGCTCAAAAATGGCGAGGCTGTGGAGCAACCCACCTATTCATATGTGCTCTCCAACCGTCTGCCTGAGACGGTGCATATCGAGCCGAAGCCTGTGATCATCCTTGAGGGAATCATGACGCTGCACCATAAGAAACTGCGTGACATGATGGACCTGAAGATCTTCGTAGATACTGATAGCGATGTGCGCCTGATCCGTAACATCCGTCGTGATGTGGTGGAGCGCGGACGTACTGTGGATATGGTACTCGACCATTATGAGAACGATGTGAAGCCCATGCATGAGCAGTTTATCGAGCCTACCAAGAAGTTTGCCGACCTCATCATCCCCTGGGGCCGTGAGAACAAACGGGGTATCGACATCCTGCGTACTTATATCCAAGGCTTCTCACAGGAAGTGAGGGAGGAGATGAAGAAATGATGGAAGTAGAGGCTCACCCTTTTGAGCCGTTTCTTCCAAAAAATGCCAGACTGCTGATGCTTGGCACCTTTCCGCCATCGGAGAAACGGTGGTCGGTGAGATTCTATTATCCGAACTTTATCAATGATATGTGGCGAATCGTGGGACTGCTCTTCTTCCACGATAAGGATTATTTTGTGGATGCAGCTCGGAAACGCTTCCGTCTTGATCTGCTGATTCCGTTCCTGCGGGAACAGGGTATCGCCCTCTTCGATACGGCCACCCGTATCCGTCGCACCACGGGTACAGCTTCGGATAAAGACCTGGAAATTGTGGAGCAGACGGATCTGTACCAGATTCTGCGGCGCCTTCCACTTTGTGAAAGTATCGTCACAGCAGGACAACTGGCCACAGAGATTGCCTGCAGCCAGTTTGGTGTATTGCCTCCAAAAGTGGGTGAGTCTGTGCCTTTCGTATTCGAAGGCCGACAGTTGCGGCTCTATCGTATGCCCAGCAGTTCTAGAGCGTATCCGATGAAGTTGGAACAGAAAGCTGCGTATTATCAGAAGGTTCTTCTTCCTTAACCTCCTGAGCGGTTGACGGCTTCTCGGCAATCTCTTCGGCCTCAGCGATCTCCTGGTACTGCTTGAATTTGCGCTTCTCGGCATGGAACTTCAGCGAGTTGACCAGTTCTGTCACACCGTAGAGCAGTGAGCACCAGCCCAGAATGAGCATCGCCGTACTGGCAGGTGACATGGGCATGACCATCACGTAGAGGCCTATCAGTAGGATAATGGAGGGGAACGCCCAGAAACCGAATCCTATCTTTCCGTATCTGCGGGCATTTATCAGATTCATATACTGGTTGATAGCGCCCAGAATCAGGATGCCACCGATAATATACATCAGAGCCGTAATGAACACGTTGGGTGTCAGTGCCAAGAGGCAACCGAGAATCAGACTACCCAGACCTACAATCGGGAAGGTTGGCTTCTCGCCCGCGATGACACGGCCCTCTGCATCCAGAATCCTATATTCCGACACATTCTTGCGTGCATTGATATACACAATCAATGAGATGATTCCCGACAGGAGGAACAGTATGCCGATGGCAACCGTAATCCATATTACTGTATTATCTGGATATTTGATAAGCAGACAGCCAATGGCAATGGAGCAGATGGCACGAAATACTGAACTTTGTAATATCTTCATAATCTTTACAGTCTTTTTTTGGAGTTTACGACTGCAAAGATAGGAAAAATGAATGGAATGAACAAATAATTATGTAATTTTGCAGCAATTTTTAAGAGACAATATGACAACTTTATATTTAGTAAGGCATGGGGAGACGGTGGATAATGCCAATCAGATCATGCAAGGACAGACGCAAGGGATGCTTAACGAGAACGGTATCCGTCAGGCGCAGGAAGTGAGTGAGGCGTGGAAAGACCGCCAGATTGATGTGGTGATTGCCAGCGATCTGAAACGTTCCATAGATACCGCACGTATCATTGCTGAGCCTCACGGTCTGGAGGTTATCACCACACCTTTGTTGCGTGAACGTGACTGGGGCGACTTCACAGGGCGTTTCATCCCTGACCTGAAGAATGAGGTGTGGCCCGAAAATATTGAGACATTAGAAAACCTTCTTTCCAGGGCTGGCGAATTCATCGCTTATGTCAAAGAGACTTTCCCGGGAAAGAAGGTGCTGGCTGTGGGCCATGGCATTATCAACAAGGCCGTACAGGCAGTATATTATGAAAAACCTATGAATGAGGTGCAGCGAATGATGAATGCTGAGGTGCGTGAGCTGGAGCTGTGAGCTTAGCGGCGACCACCTAAGCCACCATGTCCTCCGTGTGAACCACCACCATGGGATCCGCCTCCGCCATGTGAGAACGATCCGCCTCCGCGAGAACCTCCGCTGAATGAACCGCCTCCGCGAGAACCTCCGCCATGTGAGAACGATCCGCCTCCACGTGAACCTCCACTAAACGAACCACCACCACTGTAGCCTGCTGTGCTGCGGGTGCTGCTACCACGACTGCTGCTGAATTCTACAGAACGTCCTCTATCTACAGAACGTCCTCTATCAAAAGAACGGCTCTGGCCCATGTGATTCTGAGAGTGGTTCGTATGACCCTCGAAGCGTGATCTGTTAGAGCGATTGTTGTCGAAGCTGCCGCCTCCGCTGTAGCCGTTATGACGACGTCCGTCGAAGTTACCGCCTCCACCATAGCCGTTATGCCTACCTCCGGAGAAGTTGCCGCTGCCGCTGGAGCCTATTCTGCGCGGGCCGTTGTTATGGCCAGTGATGCGGGTAGAGCTGTGGCGCGGGCCACGGAAGTCACCGCGGTGCCAACGGTCGTGCATGCCGAAGTGCTCTCTGTGCGGGGCATGGAAGTGGTTTCTGTGTCCATGATAGTAACCATGTCCACCTACACGGTGCCAGGCATGTGCGCCCCGATAGGTTACATAGAAGTGAGGACGACCGAAATAGAAGTAGTCGCGATGCGGATAACGGCGATAGATGCCGAAGTGCCAGTAGCCTGCCTCCCAGTAGAGTGGGCGATAGAAATAGGTGGCTGCGACAAAGGCGTTCCACTGCCATTCGAGCATGATGTAGCTCAAATCGAGGTTACGACGCTCCCAATAGGTTCCGAACACATCGTTGCGTCCTGTCACACCCATCAGGTAGTCGAGGTTGATCTCATAAGCTGCCTCGTACTGCTCGTCAGTCAGATTCAGCTCATAAGCCATCTTATCAGTGAGGAAGAGGGCCTCGTTGCGGGCCTGCTCGTAGCTCATTGCGTTTACTGAGATGCTGACTGTCAGCATGGTCATCAGTGCGAAAAACATCTTTTGCAAAGGATTTTCCCTAAACAGGGAGGGGAAAAACCCTATATCCTCATTTTAGAGCCTTTTTTCTTGGTAGTTTGGGCTTTTTGCATTACCTTTGTCCGCACTTATGAGTAGGATACTATTTATTATAATATGTCTGTGTGGCGCTATGGGAGCTTCTGCCCAGGAGCGTTCACTCTTTGATTCTCTGCAGTATCGGGCTGAGCTGCAGACCACCTTGTCGGGTGGTGATCATAGCCCCCTGTGGCTCAATGCCAATAAATACGGTATGAGTTCGCTCAAGAAGGCCAACGGCTTTGTCAGAGGCTCCCTGGTGCGTCCCCTTTCTAACGATGAAGGGCGCCGATGGGGTGTGGGCTATGGTGTCGATATGGCGTTGGCAGCAGGATTCACGAGTACCTTCGTCTTACAACAGGCCTATATCGAAGCCCGTTGGTTGAAAGGTGTGCTTACCGTAGGAGCCAAGGAACAGCCGATGGAGCTGAAGAACCAGGAGCTGAGTTCTGGCTCTCAGACATTGGGCATCAACGCCCGTCCTGTACCGCAGGTCAGAATCGCCTTACCTGACTACTGGAGCATCCCAGGCACACGCAACTGGCTTGCCCTGAAGGGACATATCGCCTATGGTAAGACTACAGATGACGGATGGCAGAAAGACTTCAAGGCGCCTAACACTCGTTATACAGAGAATACCCTTTACCACAGCAAGGCAGGCTATCTGCGCATCGGTCCGAAGAACATCACCTTTGAGTTCGGACTAGAGATGGCCAGTCAGTTTGGGGGAAAGTCCTATACATATGAGAATGGTGTAGAACAGGTCTATGACAATAGTGCCAATCTAAAAGCTTTCTGGAATGCCTTGATCCCTGGTGGCTCAGATGCCACCGATGGCAACTTCAAGAATGTGGAGGGCAATCAGTTGGGCTCCTGGGTGATGCGTCTGAATTTCGACTGGCCTACATGGAACATAGGAGTCTATGCAGATCAGTTTTTCGAGGATCATTCAATGATGACCCACTTCAGCAAGAGTGGCGACGGCTACTTCCGCTATGACTTCAAGGATTGGCTCCTGGGAGCAGAGCTGAAGCTGAAACAGACCCCTTGGTTGGAGGGTATCGTCGTGGAGTATCTCTACTCGAAGTATCAGGGTGGTCCTGTGTATCACGATCACACCTCGAATGTCGATATTCAGATCAGCGGACGCGATAACTATTACAACCACCACCTCTTCACAGGCTGGCAGCATTGGGGACAAGTGATGGGTAACCCCCTCTACCGTTCACCTCTCTATAATGATGATGGACATATCGAGGTGGAGCATAATCGTTTCAAAGCCTGGCATCTGGGCTTTAACGGCACCCCCCTTGCCGGACTGCATTATCGCGTGTTGGCCACCTGGCAGCGCAGCTTCGGCACCTACTATTATCTGCCTCCCTCACCAGTAGAGAATTTCAGTCTCTTGGCAGAGGCCAGCTATGTCCTGCGTAACGGTTGGTGCCTGAAGGGGGCCTTGGCGATGGATAATGGCAAACTGCGTGGCGAGAGTTACGGTGTGCAGCTATCAGTTATTAAAACAGGTATCATTGGTAAGAAGAAATGAAGATGAAACGAATCCTTTTATTTATTATAATAGGTGTGGGACTGCTCACAGGTTGCAAATCTGAGAGTTCAAACAATGGCGACCTCGACGGTTTCTGGCAGATGACAGGCCGACCTGGCCTCACTTGGTCGTTCCAAGGTAAGATTCTCGAATTCCGCGATGTGAATCAGGTTCATCACGACCTGATGGCGAAGTTCCGTCATGAGGGTAATCTACTGATTGTTTATGATTTCCGTGTGGTGGATCGTGATGCCGGAGACCCGCTTGTGACTGAGAGTGAGATGGAGGATTTGCGTGCCTATGGTATCAACGATTTGGTGGAAGAGCAGTTCCAGATCAGACAACTCACATCTGATGATATGCATTTAGAAAGCGACGATGAGAGTCTGCATTTCCGCAAGTATTAAATCTTCTTTCCGAACATAATCTTCAGGAACGTCAGCCCTAGGATCTTGGCGTCGAGCCACCATGAACGGTGCTCCAGATAGTCGAGATCCATCTCCAGACGTTTCAGCATCTTCTCCAGACTGTCAGTATAACCGTTGTAGAGTGTCGCCATCGAGGTGATGCCTGGTCTGATCTGATACAGACACACGTAACGTGGATCCTTCTCCAGGATCATTTTGATATAGTGTTCACGCTCTGGACGCGGACCGATAAACGCCATGTCGCCAGTGAAGATGTTCCAAAGCTGGGGTAACTCGTCGAGATGGTGCGCTCTGAGGAATCGGCCTGTCTTGGTCAGTCTCTTGTCGCGATTATCACTACACAGATGTGGCCCGTCGTTCTCTGCGTCTATGCGCATGCTACGGAACTTGTAGATGTAAAAGGGTCGCCCGAAGCGTCCGATACGCTCCTGCTTGAAGATGACTGGTCCGTCGTGGTTACGCTTTACGGCAATGTAACAAGCCAGGAAGAGGGGAGAGAAGACAATGAGGCAAACCCCTGCCAGAAGAAAATCAAGCAATCGCTTGACCTCCTTCTCAAAAGCGTTCATACCATCATAAATATACGTAAAGTTTCTCTCCATCCAGTATCCTTTAGTTACACTTATATTATAAATAACGCAGCCATACGGCTATTATTGTCTTCTGAGGAAAATTAAATAACCATATTTTCTCCATTTGTCAGGAATCATTCTAATAAGGGTTCTTGCGGTGATGTTCATCGCCAGATGCATTCTACTGATGTGTCCCACCTTGTGCATCCAGCGTTGGAAGTTGCTCTCCAGCAGAATGTAATGCTTACCACCACGACGACTGTAAAGCTGAGGCGACAACCGGAACAAAAGCAGCGACTCCTGCAGATTGTGGAACCTTGCCCCTTGCTGCAACATCCTGACCCAGAGGTCGTAGTCCTCAAAGAGTTCACGATGGCGATAGCCGCCTGCCCGCTCCACAGCTGCCTTTCGGAACATCACCGTGGGGTGATTCATGGGGTTACGATAGCGGCTGAATCTCAGCAGCGCCTCATGGGTCTCCGGCACCCTGCGGGTGCTGATCACCTTCCCTGACGTATCGGCAAACTCGTCCGTCCAGCTACCCACCACATCTGTCTCAGGATGGGCTTCCAACCACGCCATCTCCTTGCTGAAACGGTGTGGTTTCGAGAGATCGTCGGAGTCCATACGTGCCACAATGTCGTATTGACAATGGGTGAGCCCTACTTTCAGGGCTAAGCCCAGTCCTTGGTTCTGGGGTAGCTTCACAATCTGTAGCGCCTCATGCTGCGCCTTGAAACGGGCTACTACCTCGTCGAGGTCTGCCGTTAAGGGTCCGTCTTCTACCAGTACTACCTCATCGGGTGGCAGATCCTGATGGAAGATGCTCTCCAGACTCTGTTCCAGATGGGTAGGTGTCTCTTTGGCATAGACGGCTATTAGTACTGAGAACTTCATAGGCACTTATATTTTGATCCACCCTTCTGCCACAGGCGAACAGACGTTCTTACCCGTCATCCAGAAGGCTGGTGCTATTACACACTTCTCCTGTCGCTCGCTGAGCCATGCCCCCCACCAGGAGAATGAGGAGTTGGCAATGATCTGATGCTGGCAGAGTGACATCAGGTGCATGTCATTCACGCTTCTGTCGGCAAGGTTCCAATCTACCATACAGATATCGCTTTCTGGCAATAAGGGAAGAATGTGCTCCTGCGTCCACTTCATATCGTCAGAGAACAGGCACCACAGCTCCGGCTTCACTTCTGCCTGCATCCTGTTGATAGCCCTTGTCACATAATCGGTGCCAGTAGTACCCTTTCTCAGAGGATCTGTCAGATAATCGCCCCTGCGGATATGCAGACAGCAGCTGTGGGTGGTACTGAGCCGTTGTGCCAACTTCTGGTTCCGCTCATCCTCGAAGGCGGGGAAACGGTAGAGCGCCAACAGTTCCTTCCTGATGGCTTTGAAATAGTATTCATGCTGCCAGTAGCCATCGTAATACGTGTCGCCCTTTCTTGTCAGGGCGTCAGGCTCCAAGGCGATGTTCGCCTGTTCGCAGAGCATGGTCTTTCTTGGAGGTAACAGTCTGCTACCGATGCGCCAGCATTGGAAGTTAGGGTAGGGGTAGGCAATCTTCGCCACCTCTGTCCATGATGCTTTCTCTGCCTTTACGCCAAATACCTTGTCGAGCTCAAAGCCGCGATGCTTATGGTAACCCTTGAAGCAACGCAGATCCACCAGCACCCTTTCGTCAGGATGCTGTCTGCGCAGGGCCTCATAGAGCGCAAACTGGAACATCTGGTTGCCCAACCCACCTAACAGCTTCACAATCCTCATGGCTTCTGTTTCAGTTTAGAGAGGTAAAACATCGGGGTGCCCAGCACGTAACACACCTGTTGCCATAGGTTGCAGTCAATCAGTCTGCCTGCCAGATAGCTCACTGCCAGTCCGTTGAGTACGTAATAGGCCACCAACAATGCCAGTAGCACCTCAACGCTGTACTGCACGCCAATCAGCAGTAGTGCCACCAGCGCCGTCCTTCTGATGAGGTCGAGGCGGAACAGCAGATCTGTGCGCCCCTTCACCAATAGAATATCCTGGTTCACATCCGAGAAACAATACACAATGCCCATCACGCAGAAATAGCGCAGATAGATGGCTGTAGGTGCCCAAGCCTCAGGAAACAGCAGGGCGATGAAAGGCTTGGCAAAAACGAAGAGCAGCACCATCACAGGTGCCAGAATCCAGAAGGCCGTTCCCACCACGTGTTGACTATAGCTCGCCAGGTGGGCATTGTCGTTCTGGAACCTCGACATTATCGAATAACTCACCCGTTTGATGCCATAACATACGGTTCCTGAGGTGAGATAGGGTATCTTGTTCGCCAAAGTATAGTGACCTAAGATGGTGGTGCTATAGGCACGTCCCACCACAAGATTGGCGAGGTTGTCCGTAATCGCAGCCAACAGATTACTGCCTAATAGATTCATCGAGAAGCGCAGGTATTTCCTCACGCATGCCATCTTGAACCTCAGTTGTGGACGCCAGCGGCTATAGGACCAGAACAGTACTGTCTGCAGTACAGCAAACAAGAGGTTCTGCACAATCAGTCCCCACACGTCGCGCCTCAGATAGCTCACCACAATACCGGCTACCCCAGAGAGCAGTACAGCCCAGAAGGAGATCTTCGATACCGCCTTGAAGTCGATCTGCTTGAACAGCAGTCCTTGCTGCACTACGATGAGCGACTGGAAGATCAGAGCCGTAAACGCTACTCTGATCAATAGCGTAAGTTCTGGCTCATGATAAAATGCCGCTATTAGTGGTGCTGCGGCGTAGAATACCCCATAGACCACAAGACCCAAGCCGATGTTAAACCAGAAGATAGACGACTCGTCTTCCTTCGTGACGTTCTGTTCGTGAATGATGGCCTGCGAGAAACCGCTGTCGATGAGGATCGTCGAGAAAGCCAGGAAGATGCTCATCATACTTACCAGTCCGAAGGCTGATGGTGCCACAAACTGGGCGATGATAAACGTACAGAGTACCTGGATGCCGATCTTCGCCACACGTTCCGTCATACTCCAGAAGGTAGCACTTGCCACGATACCCACACCTTTTTTCAACCGTCCCCACAACGAATGGTCGCGTCCCTTGTCGAAATAGGGGTCGAGTTTCGTCTTGTCGAGCAATAGGATCTTCGGCTCGAAAGGCAGTTCCTCTCCCTCAATATAGGCATAGGCTGGTGACAATGCCTTGCAACGATGTTCACGCAGATAACGGTTCAGGTGCGACTCATCGTGATAGATCGCCACGATACCCTGTTCCCAGTCCTCATGGATATGTTGGCTACAGGTCTCTGCCAGCGCCAGATAGTCTTCTGTCCTTCCGCCGTTCAGACTTCCCATATAGTAATGGTAGTCTGTCTCGTGGGGAGGAATATAGGCCTTCGACTGCTGGTTGCGCTCATAAGGATAGCGCCATTCGGGCTTGTCGTAATAGCCTGGGTGTAATACCGCCGTCAGCGGTGCCTCCAGCAGCTCTTCTCCCACTGGTGCTACAAAGCGCATATTGGCATTGAAGAAGAAGGTATAGTCGTAGTCTTTCAGTTGTTCCTTGATTTCCAGAAAGCGGTCGAATCTGAATAGCGAGTCCTCTGGAAATCCCTTGCAGGGTCTGATCAGCAGTTCCACGTTTGCAGCATTTGTCAACTGCTCCTGATCGGTAAACACGAAGTAGCGCTTCTCCACGCCCTGCAACAGATACTGTTCAGCAGACTTGTAGAATCCGTCGAAAAACTGGGCATAGCGTCCTGTGCAGATATAGAGAATGGCTACCTTTATCATAAGTTGTTCTCCCAATACATGTTAAACCCGTGGAACCTGTCGCTGAAATCATAGAAAGAGTAGGGCACCAGGTGATACCACTCGTTTCTGAACATCAGAATCATCGCCATTCTCACCGCCAACAGCACAAGTGCCATCATCATCAGTTGCCGCCTCAGTCCCTGACATTGACGCAGGGCCCCATAGTCCGTCATCTGGTCGTCGGCATCCACAAACCTGAAGAAGGTCAAGTAGATGATGGGCCACACGAAGATGTTCAGACGGAAAAACGAGAGAAACGACGGGGTGATGATACACACGCATAGTCCGCAGACTCCTATCCAGATGGTGGTCTTATCGTAACTCGTCATTCCCATTTTCCTGTAGAGGAACAGGCATGTGAGCTGCAGTATCAGCATCAGCGTACCGTCAAGTACAGCACCAATCGGAAATGTATTGCGCTTCATGTTCATCAGGAAATATTTCGTGTCGCCCAGTCCTGCCAGGTTGAAGAGCTCATATACCGTGATGGAAATCAGCACGGCGATACCAAGCACAATGGCGATATTGCGTTTGCAGATGCGGAAGCGTTGCAGGATGGGCAGGATGAGTAGCACTAATGCCGATAGATGGAAAAAGGCCGCACAGACGATCAACGCCACGTAAGGTTTCCATCGGTCCTGTCTCAGATAGGGGAGTGCCGCATAGAAGAACATCAGCGCGAAAGACTGGCGGATGAGACAATACTGGTCGAACAGCACCCCCGACAGCAGCAGCATCAGCAGGGCCAAGGCAATATGTCGCGTCTGATGTGAAATGAACTTCACGTTTCCCCAGCTGATGATGAACGAGGAGATGATGATAATCGTAAATGCCTCCTTCGACACATATTTGATGAGGAAATGCTGGAATACCTGATAACCATATTCAAAACTCAGCAGGATACGATACACGAAGATTGACGACTCCACGTAGTTCTTCAGATGGGTCAGCTGGTAGTAGGCGCCATAGTAGTGGGGGGTATCGTTCAACACGGTGATGTTCCTGAAACCGAAGAATCCGAACAGCAGCACGAAGCACGCCACGAGCTGCATCAATCGGGCTGCACCTCGTTTTACGAACTGTCTCGCCACGAGATGCACACCTAAGAACAATGCGAAATATAGGAAGATGATTGCCATGTTTCGCCCCCTCTGTGGTTACTCTTCTGCCAGAATGATCTTCACATTCCTTTGGGTATAGATCGTCAGCATCGGGATTAACAAGCCTAACAACAGGGAGAGCAGAATGGTGACACCCTTTTTGGGGAATATGGGTTTCAGCTTGCCGAGCGGTGGTGACACCAGTCGGATGTTCTTGGCATTGAATACTTTGGTGATATTGTTCTCCTCGCGTTTCTCCAATAGATAAATATAGAGAGCCTCGATGATCTTCTGCTTACGCTCAGCAGGCAGTATCTTTGTAATCTTTCCAGGTGCCGCAGCCATCTCGCCTTTCAGCTTCTGGTCGTCGATGTTCACGCCTTTTTGCTGCGCTCTCAACTGGGCGATGCCCTGATCGAGAGAGTTTACGATGGCCTCTCGCATCCCTTTCAGCTGCACGTCCATATCCTCTACCAACGGGTTCTGGTCGTTGCTGTTTGCAGCCATCGCATTGCGCTTAGACTGCAGTTTGTTATACTCAGAGATTTCTAATGCGACGTTAGGGTTGTCGGGCAAGAGATTGGCAGGCAGCACGACGTTCTTGCCTTCCACACTCTTCACCTGGTTGCGCATCTGCTCCAACATATAGAGATAGTTGTTGACCTTCAGTTGTGCCTCATAGGTCAGCGAGGCGTTCTTCATATACATCTTCGCCGCCTCTTCGTAGTCGGGCAACAGGTTTTTGCCT
This sequence comes from uncultured Prevotella sp., assembly GCA_900315695.1. GTDB lineage: Bacteria > Bacteroidota > Bacteroidia > Bacteroidales > Bacteroidaceae > Prevotella. Next base: position 13,022 of record ONAE01000068.1, read on the forward strand.
CTGAACTGGGCGATATTCGTGTCGAGACCACTCAGTTCCTGCTCGATACCCTGAATGCGTTCGTTGATGAAGTTGGTGGAAATCGTCGCGTCGCTCACCTTGTCCTTTTGCCATTCCTCCTCATACACTTGTATCAGCGAGTTCAGAATGGTTTCGGCTCTGTCGCTGTTCTGATCTTCATAGGTCAGACTGATGATACTCGTCTGGTCGTCGGCCAGGTCGATCTCCAGCTGTTTCAGACAGTTCTCCACCTGATCGTATTTCCGTTCCTTTGTGATGCGGATGGTCCTCTCGTCGTCATCAGAGAAACATTCCGCGAAATATTTCGTCTTGATTACTGACACTTTACCGAGTGGCGTCTGACATACTTCACCCACTTTTCCGTTGACCTCGCCGTCGAGCTTGTCTTTGTTCTTTCGGAACTTATACAACGTAAACGTGCCGTCCTTCCTCAGATCCATCTTCATGTAGCCTCCGTCCTTCTCCGTCAGCTGTGGGAAGGTCACCTTGATGGGTAACGTCTCATCCCAGAGCTCACGCTTCATCAGGAAGTCGTAGTACTCGTATTTCACGTCGAGCGCCAGCCTGTCAACCACCTTCATCACCATTGCCGGTGAGCCGATAATCTCCATCTCGTTGCTCACATTCGATGAGATGTTCAGCAGTCCCATGCCCAGTCCTGAGAGCATGCCCATGTTGGCAGCAATCGATGACAGCAGTCCGCCGCCTCCGTTCTCATCTTTAATCAGGATGGTGGCGGTGCGCTCATAGCGTGGGGCATAAACTAACAAAAACAGAATGGCGATTACCAGCGTTGTGGCTACCGATACCACAAACCATCTCCATTTCTCTATGCAGGTTCTGATAAATGTCTTTTCCATAACGTTTTACTTAAAAATGAGTACACCAAGGGCGGTGAGTACCGAAGCCAATGTCAGCCAGAACGACAGCGTGCGACTCTCGTTGCCAGGCACGTTCGACTGGCGTGCCTTTGTGGCATTACCCTTTACGTAGATCACGTCATTCTGCTGCACGTAGTAGGCTTCTGACGAGAAGATATCCCTGGCATTGTTCAGACAGAGCGAGTAGATTGTCTTTTTGGCACCCTGCTGGCGGATCACCAGCACCGAGTCGCGCTTTCCATACACGTTCAGGTCACCAGCCATTCCTAATGCCTCCAATAGTGTTACGGCATCTTTGTCTATCTTGTAATTCCCGGGTTTGTTCACCTCACCCATCACCGTGTAGCTCAGGTTCATCAGATCCACGGTCACGTTGGCATCTTTCAGCAATTCCGAGTCGATGAGTGTCCGCTTGATGGCTTCCTGGGCTTCATACCGTGTCAGTCCGCCGACATGTATCTTGCCTGCCACGGGGAAGTCGATATTGCCCTCGGGATCCACGGTATAGCCCATCGTGTAGAGGCTCTGGTCGGCCAGTCCTGCCTTCACGTGGGTAATCAGACCTTTGTTGAAGATGTTTGCCATCTCCACATGTTTGCTTTTCACGAGCACGTTAATCATGTCGTTGGGTTGCAGACGGATGATACCGTCGGTGGGTGTTGTGATCTGCTGACCGTTCTGTAAATCCTGCAGATAATTATAGTTCTTTGGTGTGGCACAACTGGCCAGAATCAGAGCCGCTCCTGCCGCACCTATCAGATTTTTGATCCTCATTTTTATGTTTAATCTTTAATCTATAAAACGCATTTCCCACCTATATTATTATAGGATGCGGCTGCAAAAATACAAAATTTTACCGAAATCAACAAGAAAACGTCGAAAAACAAATCATAAATTTGCGACAGATTTGGGGGCATTTTCCCCAATATGACGCAAAAAAATGCCCGTGTCGCAACAAAATAGGATGAAAAACCCCAAAAAGTTTGGCTCATTACGATAATCATCGTATCTTTGCAACATCAAACAAAGATAGTATTCACCATTTAAACATAGGATTTATGAAAAAGAAGACTGTTATTATTTTGGGTTCAGTGGTTGTAGTTTGTGGCGCGTTCAGCTCTCTCTTTGTTGACTGGCCTGTAGATTTTAGCGGTGCCAGCGGCGATATCGCCAAGGCTACTCGATTCTCTCGTGAGCAGGCTTCTGAGAAGCTCACCAACATGGAGGAACTTCTTCAGAATGACTCTGCTTTTAAGGATGGCATCGTAGCTGCTCAGGTTGTGATGCAGACACGCGCCGTACAGTTCGCTTCTCTGGTTGACATGTCTAACGAGGTGGCCGGCGACATCCCTGCTTTTGCCGAGGTGCTGAAGGATATGAATGCTGCCAGTAAGATGGTTGAGAATGTCAACAATTCGCTGGCAGAAGCCGGTGACGACCTGAATGCTGCTCTGGTCGGTGAGGAGCGCCCTGACTTGGCACAGAACACCATCAACGCATCGCTGGCTTACACCACTCTGCAGAAACAGAACAAGTTGGCTACCCGTTTCATCGAGACCACCGACAAGTATTTGGAGACAGCCAAGGCTGATGATCGGCTGAAGTTCGTCCGCGACCAGTGGTTGGAGTATCAGCAGATGACTGCTGCCCTTGAGGGCGACAAGGAGAGTGCTGAGGCTCTGGCAAAGAAGGGTAACCTGCTCTCTGGTGAAAAAGCCCTTTCAGCCATGGAGAAATTCGGCCTTGCCAATCAGGTTTCTATTCTTTGCTGCTCTCACCTGGCTCAGAGCATGAATGTTGAAACCAAACTGGCTAGCTCTATTGAACCGCAAGTACTCGGTAATATCGTCTCACACATCCGTAGTGCTGCGGAAGTTACGATGCAGAAGATGTCAGCTGGGAGTAACCTGCAGGCTAGTCAGGTTGAGACCCTTTTCAGCAGTGCTGTCGGTGAGGCCATTAAGAATGTCTCAAGTAATGGTGTTGCCAGCCAGGTTGCTGCGGGTTTGGCAAATGCTGCGCTGGCCAGTGTCAATGCCGATAAGATTGCCAGTGTCAATGCTGATAAGATTGCCAGTGTCAATGCCGATAAGATTGCCAATCAGACACTTGCGATGGGCAATAGAGGTCCGGTCTGTATGTCAGCCGTTAATCTGGGCGCCGCTGCCAATGTGGTTTCTGCTTTCAACAGTGTGATGGTGTCAAACGCTGCAGCTCTTAAGAGTCAGAATGCTAGTGCTGCAATTTGTAGCCAGATTGGTGATGTGATCAGTCAGACAGCCATGGGTAACAGGCCGACTTTGGGCTTGCGTGCTCCTATATATTAAAAATGATCATAATGACAAGCCCGCACCCTTGTGATGCGGGTTTTTTTTGTTAAAAAGTGGGCAAAATATTTGGTGATTACAAGGATTTTTGTAATTTTGTAGCCGAAATACGTTTTCGATACCTGGGGTTGACTGGATTTGACAGCGGGTTGAGATGGTACGTAAGCACGCGGAGGCTTCTTGGTTCCCTCCATAATCTGAGCTGAGGAAAAATTAATTGGCGAAACAAAGTACGCTCTCGCTGCCTAATCGAAGTACAGTAGATTACTGGCTTTATTCTCTTACAAGGTGAGAGAACGAGACATCGC
>ONAE01000069.1 GCA_900315695.1 uncultured Prevotella sp.
CTCATGCAAGCGGATGATTTCTTTCTTTTCTTCTAAACTGTGATGTGTATACATAATGAACCCCAGAAGTATTCTGTCCAACTTCTGGGGTTCACTTCATTTTGGCACATCCTCTTTCTTTGTATCACTTAAAATCAGTATTTCTTAATATCTTACAACGAGGTAATTCGTCATGCTCCAGAACTTGGCAGGATCAGTGACTGTGAGTGTGCTCGTTCCATCACCGTTAGCTTTGATCGTGTAAGAACCAGCAGGCGCCTGTGTCAGAATCTCTGGCTTCTTGCCTGGGATGTTGAATGAAGTCGTGTTGCGGATGTCGATCTTGGTGAAGGCTGAGGGGTTAACCTCCGACATGTTGAGCTTAGCCTTCTTCAGGAAACCGCCTTTCATAACGCCTAACTCCTTCAAAGACTTCGTGGTACCGATGCATACATAAGCCTCATTCAAGAGGTTGGTCTGGGCTTCGATGGTCTCATCCTTTACCTTTGACTCTTCCTCAAGGGTGGTAACCTGTGTATTCAACTTTGACACATTCTCTTGCAGCACACTGATATCGTAGTTGCGCTGCTCCAGTTCCTCAGTCAGGGTAGCAATGGCCTGATCCTTCTCTTCGATCTGCTTTTTGAGTGCTGTGATAGTCTTCATCAGTTTACCATTCTTACTGTCGCTTTCACTGAGTCTCTTCTCCAGCTCAGCAAGTCTCTCACGCTGGCGCTCAAGAATATCCTTATAAGCAGCGATATTCTGCTTGATCTGGTCTTTACGCGACATGGTGGTCTCTCCAACGGTACGCAACACGGTACCATCAAGGTCGATCACACTATCCATACTTGCGTTGACAGCGTCGAGGAAGAGGTCCATATCACCCATCTCTGCCATCTGAGCAGACAGGGCGTTCCTCAATGAGTCGGCTTCAGGGTTAGACTTCGTTTTGTCTCCACATGCAATGACAAGCATAGCCATGGGGAGTACCAATGCAAAATAAAAAAGTTTTTTCATGTTTTTATAATTAAATAATTAATATGTCAGATCATCTGACAGATTTGTTCAAGATACTGGCGATCGACGTCGTCGAAGGTAGCCAGATTCTCACTGTCGATGTCTAGCACGGCGGTAACCTTACCATCAGGACTGAACACGGGTACGACGATTTCTGAGCGGGACTGACTGCTGCAGGCGATGTGACCAGGAAACTGATCGACATCGGGTACGACAACCGTCTGCTGACGCTGCCACGCTGTGCCGCAGACACCCCGTCCGAAGGGAATGTGCATACAAGCTACTGGGCCCTGAAACGGACCCAGCAGCAACTCATCGCCTACTACGCGGTAGAAACCTGTCCACCAGAACTTCATCTCCTGATGAATGGCGGCTGCCACATTGCTCATCATGGCAATCTGATCGTCCTCACCCTCAATGAGTGAGGCGATCTGACTGACCAGCATCTGATACTTCTGCGCCTTCATTAATTATCCGCCGAAGTTATCGTACATGATGCTTTCGGGTTCTACGCCGAGAGAGTCGAGCATAGACACCACTGCCTTCGACATCGGGCCAGGACCACACATGTAGTACTCGATATCCTCGGGAGCCACGTGATCCTTCAGATAGGTCTCGAACATCACGTTGTGGACGAAGCCTGGCGTATATTTCACGCCAGCTGCATCGGCAGCAGGATCGGGACGGTCGAGGGCCAGATGGAAGTGGAAGTTGGGGTACTCCTTCTCCAAGCCCAGGAAGTCGTCGAGATAGAACACCTCGTTGAGGGCACGGGCACCATAGAAGTAGTGCATCTCGCGATCCTTGGTGTGCAGCGTCTTTGTCATGTGCATGATCTGTGCGCGCAGCGGAGCCATACCGGCACCACCACCAACCCAGATCATCTCGCGCTTCGAGTCGAAATGCGGGTGGAAGTCTCCGTAAGGACCACTCATAGTCACCTTATCGCCTGGCTTCAGTGAGAAGATGTACGACGAAGCGATACCCGGGTTCACCTCCATGAAGCCTGAGCGATCGGGCTTGAACGGCGGTGTGGCGATACGTACGGTCAGCATGAACACATCACCCTCTGCCGGGTAGTTGGCCATAGAGTAAGCACGGATGGTGGGCTCGGGGTTCTTACACTTCAACGGGAACAAGCCGAACTTCTCCCAAGAAGGCAGATACTCGTCGCCAATCAGACTCTTATCGAAGTCCTTGTCATAGTCGATGCAATCGAAAGCAGGGATCTTGATCTGAGCGTAAGAACCTGGCAGGAAGTCCATGTGGGCACCAGCGGGCAGCTGTACCTTGAACTCTTTAATAAAGGTAGCCACATTCTTGTTGCTGATAACGGTACACTCGTACTCCTTCACGCCGAGGATCGACTCATCGACATGAATCTTCAGATCGCCCTTTACCTTACACTGACAGCCGAGGCGCCAACCGGCCTTAATCTCCTTACGGGAGAAGTGAGGCTTTTCAGAATCGAGGATCTCGCCCCCACCCTCAAGCACCTGAACCTTACACTGTCCGCATGAGGCCTTACCACCACAAGCAGAGGGCAGGAACACGCCATTCTCATTCAGTGTAGCCATCAGTGATGAGCCCTGGGCTACAGAGATGGTACGGTCGCCATTGATCTCGATATTGACATTTCCTGAAGGCGAAAGATACTTCTTTGCCACCAGCAGAATAATCACGAGCAAGAGTATTACGATGAGGAATACTCCGATACTATATGCTATAAACTGTCCCATACCTTCTATTAAATATTAAGTCCAGAGAAACACATCATGGCCATTGCCATGAGGCCTACGGTAATAAACACGATGCCGAGACCCTGCAGGGGCTTGGGCACATCAGAATACTGCATCTTCTCGCGGATGGCACCCATCGCCACGATGGCAAGGGTCCAACCGAGACCAGAGCCGAAGCCATAGACAACGGCATCCCAGATACAGGTGATGGCTTGAGAGTTGCTGGGCTCCATGAGGATGCGCTGCTGCATGAAGAGCGAAGCACCCATGATGGCACAGTTAACGGCGATCAGCGGCAGGAAGATACCCAGGGCTGCATAGAGCGAAGGGCTGTACTTCTCGACGGTCATCTCAACCAGCTGCACCATACCAGCAATCACGGCGATGAAGAGGATGAAGCTGAGGTAGCTCAGGTCAACGCCTTCAACCAGACAGTCGGGACCCAGCACCTTGGTCTGCAACAGATAGTTCACAGGGACGGTAACAGTGAGCACAAAGGTCACTGCCAGACCCAGTCCCATACTGGTCTTCACGGTCTTCGACACGGCAAGGTAAGAACACATGCCGAGGAAGAAGGCAAAGATCATATTATCGACGAAAATCGATCTGAAGAACAAACTTATTATATGATCCATATCTTATTTCTCCTTATAAAAGTATGCACGATGAACCCAAATCACACAACCTACGAGGATGAGTGCCATAGCAGGCATCGTCATCATACCGTTGTTCACATAGCCGAAGTCATAGCAGGCATCAGGGATAATCTGGAAACCCAGCAGCGAACCGCGACCCAGAAGCTCGCGAACTGCACCTACAATCACCAGGATCATGGCATAGCCAAGACCGTTACCCACACCGTCGAGGAATGAGGGCCAAGGCTTGTTCTGCATAGCGAAAGCCTCCAGACGACCCATCAGGATACAGTTGGTGATAATCAGACCGACATACACGCTCAGCTGAACACTCACGTCGTAAGCGAAAGCCTTCAGAATCTGAGAAACGATGGTTACGAGAGCTGCCACAACCACCAGCTGCACCACAATACGGATGCGGTTAGGAATGGTGTTGCGGATGATAGAGATGATGACGTTGGCAAAAGCCGTAATCACCGTCACGGCGAGTCCCATCACAATGGCAGGCTTCAGCTGCGAGGTGACGGCGAGTGCCGAACAGATACCCAAAACCTGTCCGAGGATCGGGTGGTCGAGGTTCAACGGATTCGTGAAGGCCTCTTTATTTTGTTTACTGAATAATGCCATATTTTAGTCCTCCTTCATTTTTGAGATATACTCATTCAGATCTGTGACACAATCCACCTCAGAGGCTGGATTTTCCACATTCTTCACTACACCGATGGCCAGCTGTCCGTCGTCAGAGTAAATCTTCTTACCCTGGAACTTCTCCTGCCAAGCCTGAGAGTCCTTGATCTCAGCACCCAAGCCGGCTGTCTCACTCTCATGGTTGAAGTAGGCACCATAGATGGTGTTCAGATCGTCGTTGACAGATACGAAAGCGGAGATGCCGCCCCAGAGGCCCATGCCCTTCAGGGGGAACACATACTTCTTCTGTCCATCGATCTCACACTCATAATAGAGCTTGTCACCTGCCTTCTTCTCTTCCTTCACCACCTCAGCATACTTAGCCTCTGCCTCAGCGCCGTCCAAGCCGCGAATGTTGAGTGAATAGAGAATCTGCTTCTTGATATCGAGGGCCACGTTTGCGTCCTGCATCGGCTTCAGCGCCTGATAGACGAATGCCAGCAGGAAGGCAACGATAACCACGAGAATCGCACTATATATAATAATGTACGAATTGCTGTTAGTATTCAGTTTCATTTGGTACCTCCTCTCTTTAAGCGTTTTGAAATATTACGCTCCACGATGAAGTGGTCGATCATCGGGGCACACATATTACCAAAGAAGATGGCAAGCATCATTCCCTCAGGATAGCCGGCATTCATCACACGGATGATGACTGCCATCGCACCGATCAGGAAACCGTAGATAAACTGTCCGGTAGTGGTACGGCTAGAGGTCACTGGGTCGGTAGCCATAAACACGGCACCAAAGGCGAAGCCACCCAGGATGAAGTGATGCCACCAAACCATTGACTGGCCTGTATGCTCAAAGATGCATGCCAGCACGGCACCACCAACGAATACACTCAACATGGTGCGCCAAGAGGCAATGCCTGTCCAGAGCAGGATGACAGCACCGATACCGATGGCAATGAGTGAAGTCTCACCGATAGAACCAGGGATGAAACCGCAGATCATATTACAGATAGAGGCATCGGGATTGATTCCCTGAGCCATCTGTCCGAGTGGTGTAGCAGCGGTAAATCCGTCGGGCAGCGTGTTACCGAGTCCGAAGATAGAGTCCTGAGCCACCCAAACCTGATCACCCGTCATCTTTGAAGGATAGGCGAAGAACAGGAACATACGGGCTGCGATGGCGGGGTTGAAGATGTTCATACCCGTACCGCCGAAGATCTCCTTACAGAAGATCACTGAGAAGGCGCAGGCCAGAGCCAGCATCCACAGGGGACAGCCGATGGGCACAATCAGCGGAATGATGAAACCAGAAACGAGGTAACCCTCCTGGATCTCCTCACCCTTCCACTGAGCCCAGGCAAACTCGATGCCGAGACCTACGATGTAGCTAACCAGAACCTTTGGCAGTACAGCCAGGAAGCCGTAAGCGAAGATCTCGCAGAAACTGGCACCGGCGAGGGTACCTGCGGCGAGATAGTTCTGATAGCCGATATTATACATACCAAACAGCATAGCAGGTACCAGAGCGATAACCACTATACTCATAATACGCTTCGAGTCGATGGCGTCATGGATGTTGACACCTGTTTTCGAAGTATCATTAGGCACAAGCGCGAAGGTCTCAAAGCCGTCGAAAACCGAACGGAAGGCGTGTAACTTGCCACCTTCTTCGAAACTTGGCCTCATCTTGTTAAATAAGTTTCTTATAGCACTCATGTCTTTATGCGTTTTCTTTACGTAAAACATTAAGTCCCTCGCGCACAATGCGTTGCAACTCAAGCTTCGAGGAATCCACGAACTCAGCCAGTGCAAAATCCTCGGGGCTCACCTCGTAGATACCCAGCGCCTCCTGACGATCGATGTCGCCAGTGATGATTGCCTTGATGAGATATTCACCATAGATGTCCATAGGCAGAACCTTGTCGTACTCACCACTCATAATCATGTGGCGCTCACCTCCCTTGATACGGGCATCGAGGGCATACGATTTCTTACCACACAGCCAAGAGAAATAGCTACGGCTCACCGAGAACTGATTGAAACGAGGCAGGATCCAGCCCAGCACCTCGTCGGCATCATTACCCTCTGGAATCACGGTGATCTCAGAGCTGTGAGCTCCGAGGAAGCCTTCCTTCGTGGTAGGCTTGCCTGTCAGCACATTACCATTGATGATACGTACGCTCTTCTGGGCATCGTAACTGTTGGAGAGCAGCGTTGAGAGTTCCTCGCCTACCAGCATATCGACATAGGCGGGATTCTTGATCTCACTGCCACAGAGGGCTACCGTACGACGCAGATCCACCTTACCGGTATTGAACAGACGACCGATGAAAAGCACTACGGTAGGATCGCCGATGGTCCATACCACCTCACCCTTGTTCACTGGGTCGATGTGGTTCACCTGTACACCTACATTTCCTGCAGGGCACTTGCCATCGAAGATGTTTACCTCGGCATCCTTCACATTCTCAAGGGCAGAGCCTACACCTACACCGAGATAGGTCTTGGCAATCTTTGAGAGGGCAGTGATACCAGTCTGGAAGTCTGCCTCCTGACCTTTCACCTCGAACTCGAAGTCAGCTGCGAGGGGCTTGTCGCGCAGGGCAGAAACAAAAATTGCCTTAGGCATCACCGACGGATTGGTCGATACAGCATAAGGCAACTGGTTCACGTAACCGAAGATACCTGCTTCGAGCAGGGCATCAATCACGGCCTTACCATCAAGCTTGGCTACATCCTTCTTGCCGAAATCCACAAAACTCTGCTGAGCGTCGGCATCCACCTTCACACAGAGCACTTTTCTACGTTCACCACGCACAACGGCACTGACGGTACCGCTGACAGGCGAGGCAAACTTCACCTCTGGATACTGCTTGTTAACAAACAAAGCATCCCCGGCTTGAACCTTATCGCCCTCCTTGACGACAACTTTCGGCGTCACACCCTCAAAGTCATCCGGCATTAATGCGTATTTGCCGTTTGACTTCAACTGGATCTTCTGCTCAGCTGCACGTCCTTTCAGGTTAATATTCAAGCCCTTGTGTAGCTTAATTACATTTGCCATTTATATAAATTTTAGTTGAATAGTTGCAAGATGCGAGTGCAAAATTACTAAAAATAAGGTAGAATAAGAACAAAAATCCAAAAATTTTGTCGAAATCCCAATAATTTGTTGTATTTTTGCCCACGTGAAGATCATAAAACGGATTATCAGCATAGTCATCTGGACGGTTATCGCCCTAAATCTGTTGACGGCAGCTGTCCTCCGACTGCCAGTAGTCCAGCAGTCTGTGGGTAGTAAGGTATCATCCGTTTTAAGTGAGGCACTTGGTACGGAGGTTAGCATCGGACGTGTGGACTTAGGTTTTATGGACCGTATCATCATCGATGATGTCACGATTCCGGATCAGCAAAACCAACCCATGCTATTAATCTCCCGTCTATCAGCTAAGATAGATATCCTGCCGCTGACGCAAGGACGTATCTCCATATCCTCAGCACAACTCTTTGGTGCCCATGCCTGTCTGTGGCAGCAGAATGCACAGTCGAAGCCGAATTTCCAGTTTATCATCGACTCACTGGCACCTAAGGACACGTTGAACCACACCCCACTCGATCTCCGTATCAACTCTCTGATCATCCGACGCTCCAGTGTGACTTTCGACCGCAAGGATGTGGCGAAAACCGATGAACAGTTTAATCCGCAGCATCTGCATATCAGCGACCTCAGCGCCCATATCAACCTGTGGGCACTCACAGATGACTCGCTGAGTGTGAACGTAAAAAAGCTGTCGCTTAGTGAGGCATCAGGACTGGATATCAGCCGTCTTTCCTTCAAACTCATGGCATCCAAGACGCATGCTTTTCTGGAGAATTTTAAGTTGCAGATGCCCAGTTCAAACCTTCAGATCGACACCCTTACTGCCAATTACCGGTTGGATGAGAAAGGACTGATCCCGAACTCTCTCACCTACTCAGGAGAGATTAAAAACACAACCGTAACTCCCTCAGACTTAAGATTTTTTATTCCTTCATTGAAGAATTTTCAGAGAGGAATATCCGTTGCAACAAAGTTCAACGGCACTGATCGGCAAGCCACGATTCCATCGTTGCATATCGCCACCTCGGAACAGGATATCGACATCAACGTGAACGGATGGATTGAAAATTGGAACACTCACCCCGCCTGGCATCTGGAGATGACTCAGGTGGACTTGGCAGAGACTAGTATCGACTTCCTCGCCAAACTTATTCCCGGTCTCCCTACGGAACTGACACGTATCGGCAACCTACGGATGGCAGGCACCTTCAGCCGCAACAGCTACGGAGAAACCCTAGTGAAAAGTCTGATCCACGCTGGAGCAGGCGATGTGGATGTCACCATGGCGATAGATGCCAACAGACAGTTCTCCGGAGAAGTCAAGGCCAACGACATCCGCCTGGGTCAGATTCTCGCAGAATCACAGCTCGGCAGTCTGTCAACACAGTTGCGCCTAAGTGGTATATGGCCTTCCGCCCAGAAACCTACGGTGAATATCGCTGGTACTGTAAAACAGTTCGACTACAAAGGCTACTCCTATCATAACATTACTCTTAATGGCGAATATAAACAAGGGACCATTGCGGGACTCTTCGACATTGATGATCCCAATCTGGTACTTCACCTGAAAGGGGAAACCACCGAAGACCTTTTGTCCACATCCTCTGGAAAGGTTAGGAGAGCTCAAGTACAGGGAGCACTTTCCCACTTCTCCCCCTCTGCCACACACCTCTCAGAGCTGTTCGGCGCCTCGATTCTATCGGCAGAGCTCGATGCCGACTTCACAGCCCACAATGTGGATGATGCCCAAGGTAGTATCCGCATCAGCAACCTGAGTCTGACGGCATCAGAGCAGCACGAACCCTATCAGCTTGACAACCTGATTGTAACCTCAGGCTATGACGAGGGCGTGCATTTCATCTCACTCAAGAGCGATTTTGCCGACGCCGAAGTGAAAGGACATTTTGATTACAAGACTCTGCCACAAAGTTTTATCAACCTAATAGCTTCGAAACTCCCCACCCTGCCAGGACTGCCTCCTAAGAAGGATGTGAATGACAACAACTTCAACCTGCGCCTGTTGCTGAGTAAAACCGACTGGCTGAAGCGCTTCTTCAATGTAGATTTCACCATAGCCCAGCCCATCTCTCTCACAGCCCGTGTAAACGATAAGACAGACGATATTTTCCTCGACGGAGACCTGCCTTCATTTGCCTACAACGGAGCTTGGTATGCCAATGGAAACATCCATATCAGTTCACCTGCCGACACCCTGAACTGCAACCTCAATATCCTGAAACAGATGGATAACGGACAGAAAATGGGTATCAACCTCCTGGCACACGCTGCCAACAACAATATCAGCACCTCACTGTCATGGGACAACAACGATGCGGCAGAACGACAGAGCGGAAACCTGAATACCATCATACGCCTATATAAGAATCTGGCAGATCAGCCTGAAGCCCAATTCCGCGTACAGCCATCCCATATTATCCTGAATAACAGTACTTGGGACATTGAGCCCTCAGACATCCTCTACCATAAGAACTATCTGCTCGTGGATCACTTTGCCGTACATCGCGGCACACAGCATATCATCATCGACGGCATCGCCTCTGAGAACACCTCCGACAGTCTCATCGTGGATCTGAACGAGGTGGAAGTGGCCTATATCCTCGACCTGGTGAACTTCCACTCGGTAGAGTTCAGCGGCACGGCTACTGGTCGCGCCACTGCCCGTTCGCTCTTCAGCAACTTTGGAGCCCACGCCAACCTCAGAGTGGGACAATTTAAGTTTGAGAAAGGACGCATGGGTACTCTTTATGCCGACGTGAATTGGAATAGAGAGAAAGAGCAGATAGACATCAGTGCCGTTGCCGACGACGGGCCTGAAGCCCAGACCATCATCAACGGTTACATATCACCTGTCCATAACACCATCGACCTTGATATCAGCGCCAACGGCACCTATATCGACTTTATGCACAACTTCACCAAGTCGTTTATCAGCCAGATAACAGGTCATGCAGAGGGCAATGCCCGCATAGCCGGTACCCTCGACAACATCAACCTTACAGGTGATCTGGTGGTTAATGGCGAGGCCACCATAACCCCACTGAACACCACATATCAGCTAAAAAACGACACTGTGGTGATGATACCCGACGAAATAGAGTTGAGAAATATGGTAGTTACCGATCGTGACGGACATCAGGGTATCGTCTCAGGCGCTATTCACCATAAGCATCTCACCAGTCTCTCCTACGACCTCAACGTCATCGCTGATAATCTGTTGGCTTACGACTTCACCGACTTTGGCGAATCTACGTTCTACGGCACCGTCTATGCCTCAGGCGAAGTGGGCATCCATGGGCATGGCAATGAAGTATCCATCGACTGCGACGTGACTCCACAGAGAAACTCGTTATTCGTTTATAATGCTGCGACACCCGATGCTCTCGCCAGTCAGGAGTTTATCGAGTGGGAGGAAGATACTAGTGAGACTAGCCAGATTAGTAATTCTAATAAAAGTTCCAGCAGAGCCACCGACACCGATATCTATATCAACTTCCTCATCAACACCACGCCCGACGCCACTCTGAACCTCCTGATGGATGCCAATACGAAGGACTATATTACGCTGAACGGTGAGGGCGCCATCCGAGCCACCTACCATAACAAGGGAGCCTTCAATATGTTCGGCACCTATACCGTCGATCATGGTACCTACGGCATCACCATTCAGAACATCATTAAGAAGAACTTCTCCTTCAACCGAGGTGGCACAATCGTCTTCGGAGGCGATCCGTATCAGGCAGCCCTGAATCTGCAAGCCGTCTATACCGTCAGCGGTGTAAGTCTTTCTGACCTGAATATCGGCAACTCATTCAGCAGCAACACTATCCGAGTGAACTGTCTGATGAATATTGGAGGTCAACCCACAGCGCCTCAGGTAGATTTCGACCTCGAGATGCCCACCGTGAATGCGGATGAGCAGCAGATGATACGCTCCATCATCAACGGTCAGCAGGAGATGAACCAGCAGGTAGTGTATCTGTTGGCTATCGGACGTTTCTACAATCAAGGTGCCAACAATGCCAATGACCAGCAGACCGACCGCACCTCACTGGCTATGCAGAGCTTCCTCTCCGGTACGCTCTCCACCCAGATCAATACCCTACTCGGACAGATCATCAAGAACAACAACTGGAACTTCGGTGCCAACATCTCTACAGGTAATGAAGGTTGGCATAATGCAGAATACGAAGGCATCATCAATGGACGTATGCTGAATAACCGCCTGCACTTCAACGGACAGTTCGGTTATAGAGATAATGCTACGAAGGCTAATCCTTCCTTCATCGGTGATTTCGACCTGCAATATATGCTCTTCCCCAACGGCAATCTCGCCCTGAAAGTGTATAACCAGACCAATGACCGCTATTTCACACGATCAAGTCTGAACACACAGGGTATCGGTATTATCATGAAGAAGGACTTCAACAGTCTGCGCGACCTATTCAGTTCGAGCCGACGTAGAGGAAAAGCATCCCGAGCAAAACAAGCGCTAGATCCAAAGCCTTAGCCCTGAGGTTCTTCTCATGGAAGAACATCGCTCCGAACATAAAGCTCACAATCACACTTCCTCTACGGATCATCGATACGATAGAGATCATCGCATCGGGCAGACTCAGCGAATAGAAATACATGAAATCGGCTGTGGAGAGGAATACACTCACACCCAAAATTGCCCAAGACCAGTGGAATGGCGTTGTCTGTTCGTGCTTAGGCCACCAAAGGAGCCAAAGCATCACCCCCATCATCACACACTGATAGATATTATACCACGACTGCACCATCATGCGGTCCAGTCCTACACCACCGTTCTCCACAGGCGCCATCAGGTATTTGTCGTAAAGACCACTCACAGCTCCCAGCATCGCAGCTCCCACAATCATATAGATCCAACGGTCGTGTTTGAAGTCGATACCCTCTTTCTTGCCACTACGACTCAGCATCAGGAACGAAGCTACTGCCAACAGTACACCGATCCACTGCCACACGTTCAGCCTTTCACCAAAGAACAGCATAGCACCCACTAGCACCATCACAGGACGGGTAGCATTGATAGGCCCTACGATAGTCAGTGGCAGATGTTTCATTCCGAAGTAGCCCAGAATCCAACTTGAAAGTACAATCACGGCTTTAAGCACAATATACTTATGCATCTCCCAACCGCCACTCGCCGTATGGAAGATACTGCCGTCAAGCAGTGTCGTCGTACCACTTAGTACGATGAACGGCAGGAAGATCAATGAAGAAAACAGTGTATTGAGAAACAAGACGGGAATGACAGCATTCCCCTTCAGTGCATGTTTCTTTAAAGAGTCATAGCAGCCCAACAAAGCCGCCGACATAAATGCCAATATTAACCACATCTTAATATGCTATATCTTCTAAAAACAGCGCATTACCTGGCATCGATTCACCAGCCTCCGTCCTGCGCTTTCCCTCTATCACTTTCTGAAACTCCTCTAACGAGAGTCTGCCGCGCCCCACATCCACAAGGGTTCCTACCACCGCTCTCACCATATTCCTCAAGAAACGGTTGGCGGTAATCTCGAAATACCACGTCGATGGTGAGGTCTGATGCCATTGTGCTGCTGTTACATGGCAGAGCGTCGTCTTAACGTCTGCTCCACTCTTACAGAATGCCCCGAAATCATCATACTTCAGCAGCATCCCTGCAGCCTCGTTCATCTTCTCAAAGTCAAGCTGATAGTGTAACTCACACGAATAGGCCCTGTTGAAAGGATCCTTTATCGTATGGATATAATAACGATAAGTACGCGAGGTGGCCGAGAAACGTGCATGCAGATCGTCAGCCACCAGCTCCACCTTCTGTACGGCGATATCATAAGGCAACAGTCGGTTTAGCTTGTAACAGAGCTGCTTGCAGTCAACCTCAGCGTCATAGTCAAAATGAGCCACCATCATCCTCGCATGCACACCTGCATCGGTACGTCCTGCACCAGTTACACCGATCTCCGCACGCAACAGTGTAGAGAGCGCGCCTTGCAGCCGTTCCTGTATCGAGTCGCCATTAGGCTGTATCTGCCAACCATGATAGCGCGTTCCATCGTAGCTCAAAGTGACGAAATATCTCATTGCGGGTGCGAAGGTACAAAAAAAAACTTATAAAAGTTACATTTTTAGAGAATTATCATTATCTTTGCACCAAATTACAACTTAAAACAAGTAGCATTATGAAAAGACATTTTGCGATTGTAGCAATGACATTAACCGCTATCCTCCTCATAGCATGCGGAGGCGGTAGTAGTAAAGAACAGAGACAGAACGCAGATAAGACGATGGAAGCAGCCCAGCGTGCTAAGAACTACAGCCGGTTGATTGAAATGGCAGACAGTTTCGAACGCGACGGAAGCCTCTCTCCCGCTAAGGCTTATTACTGGCGAGGCTATGCCAGCGACAGAATGCGCAAACTGCGTATGGCAGAATTCTACTTGAAGACCGCCATACAGACGGCTGCCAACTCCGACGACCCAGAGGATGTGAGGATCTACGGCCTTTCTGCCTCCCGACTAGCCAACCTTCTCACTGTACGCGGTGAGTATGAGAACGCCCTGAAAGCAGCTATCCCCGCTGCCGAGCATCTGGAAGCTCTCAAGTGCGACACTACCAGCGACTTTATGAATCTGCTGATCTATATCGGTTGCTGCCATATGGGTATCGGCAGCGCCAACAAAGAGACAGCCGATCATTTCAACCTGGCCTATCAGAAACACCTAGCCAACATCGAACAGAACCACGACGACGAGTCGTATAAAGATGCCATCGCCGGTCTGATCAATATCGCCTATGCCTGTATTACTACCAAGAACTATGAGCAGGCTCTCAAGTGGACCGATCGCTTCGGTAAGCTATTAGGTGAGTATGAGCAACGTCCTGGCATCAACGAGAGTTATATCGACAAACAGCTGGCGCGTTTCTACATCTACAAGGCCATCGCTCATGAGTGTCTAGGACAGCAGGAAGAAGCCTCCAAGATCTATGCGTCGTTCCTTAAGACAGAATTCAGTAAGACCCCGGAAGGCCACATCAACGCCAATGAATACCTGATGGCAGCTAACCGCTGGGACGAGGCTGCCGACAATTACCGTAGCCTCGACGCCATGTTTGCTGGAGAGGATGCCTACACCATTGAGAACATCAAAGCCTATGCTCTTAAGAAATACAAGACAAATCTGCTGGCCGGCCGCCGCGACTCTGCCTTGGCTGTCAGTCGTCAGATCTGTGACTCGTTGGAGCACGCCTTCAATCTAGCAAAGAAACTTGATGCCGAAGAGCAAATAGTCATCATCGACAAGATAGAACAGCTCACCCAGCAAGACGCCGCTAATGCCCGTCAGAAACAGCTGGGCCTCTTCGCTCTCCTCGGACTACTCTTCCTCTGTTTTATCGGCTATGCAATCTATCGTGGCCATAAGATCCGTAAACTCCATGCAGCGCATAAGGAGCTGAAAGCCGACTACGGTAAGTTGGAGACCCGTACTGCCGACAAGGAGCGTACTCAGACAGAACTTCGTACCGCCCTAGAAGCACAGAAGGCCCTGTTGCCTGCTCCACTGCCAAATCGCAAGGATCTCACCGTACTGGCATCCCTCACATCCGGGCAGGGTTTAAGTAGTGACCTCTACGACTATCTCATCCGTAACGAGAAACTAATCTTCTGCATCGGTTCAGCTCATGGTTCCACAGTCCAGTCGTCTGTTCAAATGGCAATGGCTTGGTCACAGTTCCGTACGGCAGCAGCTATCTCGACCTCACCAGCCCAGATTCTTTCAGCCATCAACAACAGTATGGCAGCTACCAATGGCAAGTCACCAGCCATCGATCTCTTTATGGGGGTACTTGACATTGCTACAGGTCTGTTCACTTATAGTCTGGCAGGAAACTTCAGTCCGCTACTGCTGCAAAACGAGGAAGTATCACTTCTACCAGTAGAGGCCACTTCCCCCGCTGGTGCAGCTGCCGACACATCCTACAAAGCATTTCAGACAGAAATTGCACCTGGCACCATGCTGTTCATCTATACCAATGGCGTAATCAACATCACCAATGCCAATGGCAAGACTTTCGGCGAGAAACGTCTTCGCGGCTCCGTCCTTCAGGCTCTGAAGATGCACGTAAAGCCTGCTCCGTTCATTGAAGGGCTTTCCGCTACATTGCGTGAGTTTGCCGGCTCTGCCACTCCTGAAACAGACCAAACAATGCTATTGGTCAGCAGAAACTAACAAGGACGAAATCACAGGAGAAATGGAAACAAAAAAAGTGCTGAAAATCAACACCTTTTCCTTTGGTAGTCGATAGGGGAATCGAACCCCTGAAAACAAAAGAAAATATTGGAAAGATATATTGTTGAATATCAATTAGATACAAATTTTATCATTTTTCCTTTGTTTTGCTAAAATGCTTATTTTTGCCGCTAGGGCGTTAAAATTAACACCTTATTAACACCCCAAATCAAATAATTGTTGTACCTTTGCAGCCGAAAAGGAAAACAAAAGAAAATTAATCATGGCAGAAACCAGAGGGAAAAACAAAAATCTTGTTGAAGCAGGAAATCCACGTCTTCTGAAGAAAGAAGTGAAGGGCGGTACTGAGTACAGCCTCTATCTCGAATACCAGTTAGGCTATAATCGTGAGAATGGAGCCTCTATTCGTAAGAAAGAGACTCTTTCCCTATATTTGAAAGCGAATCCGCGTACTCC
>ONAE01000102.1 GCA_900315695.1 uncultured Prevotella sp.
CTTTGAAAATCTGCTTGAACGAGAACGTCTCGTTCGGATGATGCTGGAAGAGATTCTGCAGCAGTTCGGTAACCTGCTTCTTTCCCAGACGTTTTCCACCTTTCTTCTTTCCCATAGACTTATTTTTTTATATGATTAATAGCGACGATTCGGATTCTTGGGGAACCAGCCTTTTTCAACGCGTTTTTTCTGTTGGAAGAGTTCACCAATCCCCCATAGCGCAGAAGCACCAAACACACCCACAACAGCAGAGATAATGGTATTCTCTATGAATAGTGCAGCCACTAAGGATGCCAGCCCGATCAACAGATAGACAATCCAAGGACGTGTACCCCAATAGTATTCTGTCTTGATGACTATCGGGTGCCAGATACCTATGGTCAGGAATGTGCAGATTGCTATGATTATGCCTGTAAAATACATTTTTTCGTCTATATTTGCTTCTTTCGGTGTACAAAGATAGCAATAATTCACCAATAATCTACATCTTTTCCCAAAAAATATGTACTTTTGCACCCAAAATTAAGAAAAATGAAAATACTCATCACGGGTGCAAGCGGTTTTATTGGCTCATTTATCGTGGAAGAAGCCCTCAACAGAGGCTTCGAGACATGGGCCGCAGTACGTAAGAGCAGCTCAAAGGCGTTCTTGCAGGACGAGCGTATCCACTTCATCGAACTCAACCTCTCGTCGAAGGAGCAGCTGGTAGAACAGCTGAAGGGTCAGCAGTTCGACTACGTGGTACATGCCGCCGGTGTAACGAAGTGTCTGAACAAGGCCGATTTCCACCGCATCAACACGGAAGGTACCAAGCATCTGGTAGAGGCACTGCTTGAAGTGAAGATGCCTCTGAAGCGTTTCGTGTTCGTGAGCAGCCTCAGCGTCTTCGGTGCTATCAAAGAGAAGATGCCCTATGACGAGATCCGTGAGGACGACACGCCACAACCGAATACCGAATACGGACGCAGCAAGCTGGCTACCGAACAGTATCTCGACTCTCTTGGCGCACGCGTACCATATATAATATTAAGACCGACAGGTGTCTATGGCCCTCGTGAGAAAGACTACTTCATGATGGCGAAGAGCATCAAGCAGCATATCGACTTCGCTGTAGGTTTCCAGCGTCAGGACATCACCTTCGTCTATGTTACCGATGTGGTGCAGGCAGTGTTCCTCGCTTTGGAGAAGGGTGAGACGGGCAGGAAATATTTCCTCTCTGACGGTGAGGTGTATCAGAGCACCACCTTCAGCGACCTGATCCATAAGGAGTTAGGACGTCCTTGGTGGTTGCGCATCACGGCTCCCACCTGGCTATTGCGCATCATAACCTTCTTCGGTGAATACGTTGGACGTATGACAGGGAAGGTGACGGCGCTGAATAAAGACAAATATAATATCCTGAAACAACGCAACTGGCGCTGCGACATCACCCCTGCCCTTCAGGAACTGGGCTACGAGCCCAAGGTCAAGTTGGAAGAGGGTGTGAAACGAACCATCAAATGGTATCTGGATAACAAATGGCTCTAAGAAGTGAAAAGTTTTAAGATATTTGAAATCGAGAAAAAGCCCCGCAAAGGTCTGCTCGTCATCGAGTGGATCATCTTAGGGTATATGGCACTGACGATATTGCTGGCGTTCTTCATGACAACGAAGATCCACGATATCAGTCCGATGATCTGGGGACGATTCCGCACTGTGATGATGATGCTGGGACTATGGTTAGTCTATCGACTGATCCCCTGCCGGTTCACGATGTTCTGTCGCATCGCACTACAGCTGCTTCTTCTGGGGGTGTGGTATCCAGAGACCTTCGAATTCAATCGCCACTTCCCCAATCTCGACCATCTTTTCGCTGCACAAGAACAGGCACTTTGTGGTAGTCAACCTGCCCTCCACTTCTCTCAGACCATCACGAACCCCGTGTTCAGCGAACTGATGCACCTGGGCTACTTCTCGTATTTCCCGCTTATAACCATCGTCACACTGTTCTACCTCTTCAGGAGATATGATCAGTTCCTGCGTGCGGAGTTTATCCTCCTCACCGCCTTCTTCATCTATTACGTCATCTTTATCTTCCTGCCAGTCACCGGTCCGCAGTACTATTATCTGGCAGCAGGATTCGACCAGATCGCCCAAGGCGTCTTTCCTGACGTGGGCAACTATTTCGCCACCCACATGGAGAAAGCCACCACACCTGGTTGGAGCGACGGTTTCTTCTACTCGCTCGTGGAGGGAATGCACCATGCTGGCGAACGACCCACTGCCGCCTTCCCCAGCAGTCATGTGGGTATCACCACCATCCTGATGCTCTTGGCATGGCGGACACGCTGCAAGCCCCTCTTCTGGGGCATGATGCCCTTCTACGTCCTGATGTGTTTCGCCACGGTTTACATCCAGGCTCACTATGTCATCGACGTGATTGGAGGATGGATCTCAGCGATTGTCTTCTATACCGTTTTACTTTTTTTATCGAAAAAATTTGTTTGATTCAGAATTATTTCGTATCTTTGCACACAGATTAAGTAAGGATAAGACATATTAGAAGCAAGGATTCCGACACGAAAGAAACGTCGGGATTCTTTTGTTTTTTGTCTATCGAAGTAACGAAAAGTAAAACAATTAAAAGGAATAATTATGGCTTATATGTCACAAGAAGGCTACGATAAACTGGTAGCCGAACTGAAACAATTGGAAAGTGTGGAGCGTCCAAAAGCCTCCGCTGCCATTGCCGAGGCCCGCGAGAAGGGTGACCTCAGCGAGAATTCTGAATATGATGCCGCTAAGGAGGCACAGGCTCATTTAGAAGACAAGATCAACCGTTTGAAGATGACGATTGCAGAGGCCAAGGTGGTTGACACCTCCCGTCTCAGCACCGATGCCGTGCAGATTCTGTCGAAGGTAGAGATGACCAACATGACCAACAAGGCGAAGATGACTTATACTATCGTCAGCGAGAGTGAGGCCAACCTCCGTGAGGGTAAGATCTCTATCAAGACCCCGATTGCACAGGGACTGCTGAACCACAAGGTGGGCGACGAGGTGGAAGTGAAGATCCCCCGTGGTACCATCAAACTGCGTATTGATAAGATTACTGTAGGGTAAAGGTAAAAAAGTAAAAAGGTAAAAGATGGATATATTCAGTAAGATTGCTGCTGGTGAGATTCCCAGCTACAAGTGTGCAGAGAACGAGGAATTCTATGCTTTCCTCGACATTAATCCGCTGGTAAAGGGTCACACACTGGTGATCCCCCGTCGTGAGGTAGATTACATCTTCGATCTTGACGACGACGAACTGGCCCGTTACCAGGTGTTTGCAAAGCGCGTGGCCAAAGCCATCGGCAAGGCCTTCCCCTGTAAGAAGGTGGCCCAGGTGGTGTTAGGTCTCGAAGTAGCCCACGCCCACATCCACCTTATCCCGATGCAGTCGGAACAGGACGTAGATTTCCGTCGTGAGAAGCTGAAACTCTCAGAGGAAGAATTCAAGGAAATCGCCGCTAAAATCCGTGAAGAGTTTGTCTAATCAGACAAACTCTTCACCGTATTTAATCAGAACCTCGTTGGCATACTTCTTCACCAACGCAGAGGAATCACCCCTCTTACAGATCAACAGCACGTTGCCTTTCTCCACAATGATATAACCGTCCAGACCGCTGATCACTCCCAGACGGCCCTTGGGCAGTTTTATGATATTGTTCTTGCAATCCTCCAACTCCACCTGCGAGTCGAGCACCACATTCTCATCATCCACCTTCTGCATCGCCTCATAGATGGCATGCCAAGTACCCATGTCAGCCCATCCGAAGTCGCACTTCATCACAAACACACCCTCCGCCTGCTCCAGGATAGCATAGTCGAGCGAGAGGTTCGGATAACGGGGATAGTTTAACTCCACATACTCCAACTCCTCTTCCAAGGTATAGTCGGGCATCTCCACCTTCAGGTTGCGGAGTACCAATGGGAAGATATCCTCGAAGGTCTCTATCAGATGACGGGCATTCGCCATGAAGATGCCTGTGTTCCAATAGAACTCACCACTCTCCATGAACATCTTCGCAAAGTCGCGTTCTGGTTTCTCCGTAAACGACTTCACCTTAAATACCTCAGGCTTACAGCTCAGGTCACCCAATTGGATATAACCATAGCCAGGTTCCGGTCGTGTGGGTTTCACGCCCATCGCCAACAACACGTCGTTCTCCGTCACATAACCCAAGCCCACGCCAATGCTGCGATAGAAAGAGTCGAGGTCCAGCACCAGCTGATCTGAGGGCGTGATGACAATGTTCGCCAGCGGGTCGCGCCTCAGGATACGCATCGTGGCCCACGCCACACTGGGCGCCGTATTACGATGAACCGGCTCCAGCAAGATGTTCTCCTCAGGCAGTCCCGGTAACTGCTCATTCAACAGATCCAGGTATCCCTTACACGAACATATATATATATTCTCCTTGGGCAGAATCTTCGCAAAACGCTCATACGTTGTCTGCAACATCGTCTTTCCCGTTCCGAAGAAGTCAATAAACTGCTTAGGATAGTTATTTCTACTTGCGGGCCACAGTCGCTGACCCCTGCCACCTGCGAGTATCACGCAGAAATTATTCTTTTCAGTTACTTCCATGGATTAAGTTCAAACATTTTCGACTGCGAAATTAATCATAATCCATGATATACACAAGTATTTTTAACTTTTTTATCAGAAACCTTTGGTATTTCAAATTTTTATATTAACTTTGCAGCCGATTTCGGAGAAACAGCGACAGAAGCTACACGCCCAGATGGCGGAATCGGTAGACGCGCTGGTCTCAAACACCAGTGGGGCAACCCGTGCCGGTTCGACCCCGGCTCTGGGTACTTCAAGTACAAAACTCTCTGAAAGCAAAGTGCTGCAGGTCTAACGATCTGCAGCACTTTTTTTATCATTACGCCATAAAGGCATCGCTAAGAGACAACAAACTTAGAACTCATATCCGAGGTTGATGAAGAAATAGCATTTCTTGGTATGGTTGCTATACCCAAAGGTAGCACCAAGAGGCCCAAACATCGTTTTGTAATAGTAAGCACCCTGGACACCTATCATCGTGCTATGGTCGAAGAGCTTCCTCACCTTTTCGGCTTGCTGGCCAGCAGCCACACGCAGTAGCACGAAATGGCTCTTACCTATTCGCTGTTGTGCCTGCAATTGAACGGACGCAAACTGATTGTTGACATATTCTATATTGCCGACACCAGCGAATGGCATTTGCTGCTCAAGATAGTGACCGAACCACTCACCACCGACGGTGTTGCCGAAGATGGCAGGAACCACAGAGCCGAAGAGCAACCGTCCATAAATCATTGGCTGAAGCGTAAATCTGTTGCCAAATGAGAACGACATACGCCAGTTGGCCCTGACGTCACTCATACCCGTGGTCTTCCCTTGTTTGTTGCCATTTTCATCAATGATATTGAGCTTGGCGAAGTCGTTGGTAAGATAAGCATATTCCGCGCTAAAGCGGGCACCACGTGTGGGGAAGTACCAGTCGTCCTCACTGTTAAAGGCCAGACGGGCCCGGTAACTGATAAAATGCTCGTTTTTGAGGGGAACCCGTATTGCCGATTCCGATCCGAGTTTGTCGCGGTAGTGAATATAATCCCAGCGCAGTCCCAACTGCAGGTTGAAGTTACGCAGATCGAAAATGATTGGTAGGATTTCTGCCTGCGACTGGTTGTAGCGGATGTTATAATCCAGATCACCGGTGGTATAGATATCCACATCGCTACTATAGAACGTGTAGCGGAAGGTCGGACGGGTGAAGAATCGGGGGTGAACGGTGATCTCACCCCGAGCCATCAGGCGCTTACCCAGACGAAGCGTGATGTCGGTTTCGATAGGGGTAGCCGTCTTCAACGGTATATCGAGTCCCACCTGCAGGGCAGCATATTCTTCCGAGTCGAAACGTGCGCCGACATGCAACTGCATCGACTTGCGGTTACCAGCGATAAGCACCACACGCACACCGCCGTCCTCAGGCACCAGCTGGCACTCGGCCGACTGATAAAACAAGTCCATACGTGCACTCGTCGTGAGTGCCTGCTCCAGTTTGGCATCGATACTGTCCACCCGATTCAAATGGAACTTCTGACGAAGGAACGCTTCGTCCTGCGGCGTCATATTTTCGAAAGAGAAACTGTTGACGTGCTGACGGGCCGTCATCGCATCGGGTAGCAGTGGATGATGGATAGCAGGACGGAAGGAGTCATCGATACCGATGCGCTTCTTCAGGGCTATGATCTCGTCCCAATGCTTCATGGCCTCTTCCTCGCCATAACGCACCAGCGAATCGGCAGCTTCTGGTGTGAAGCTGGCAGTAGAGAATTGGCGGGGATCCACATTCATGTACAGGTCGGTGATGGCGATATTCTCCGCCATCTTGTTTGAGAAGTTCATATCGACGATCTGCCCGATGACACTCATGGTGCCCGTGATATCCTCGGCCTTCTTCGGCTTGCCCTCCAGTGTGACACCGATGATGATGTCTGCCCCCATCTCGCGGGCCACGTCAGCCGGATAATTATTCTTCATACCGCCATCTACCAATACCATGTCGTCGATTCTCACCGGCGAGAAGACAGCGGGGATAGCCATTGAGGCGCGAATAGCCTGCGGCATCTTTCCGCTGTGGAACACCACCTCACTGTTGTCTATGATGTTCGTTGCCACACAAGCATAGGGGATGGGCAGTTCACGTGAGAAATCGGTGGAGTCGGTATAGCCCACAAAGAGCTTCTGGAACAGTTCTGCCAGGTTCTTGCCCTTGATGATGCCTCCGGCATTCGAGTTACGCCTACCCTTACCGAAGGTCATACCCGTAGAGAAAAGATAAGTGTTCTGCTTCTGACGATCGAGATAAGTCTGTTTTCTCATATTTTCCTTGTCGGTAATGATATACCCCCAGTCGAGCGTCTTAACCAGCGAGTCGAGCAAGTTGGCATTATAGCCGATAGCATACAGACCTCCCACGATGCTACCCATAGATGTACCGACTATCAGATCGATGGGGATGCCAGCCTTTTCGAGCACTTTCAACACACCGACATGAGCCATACCTTTTGCCCCACCACCACTAAGTACCACACCAACTTTGGCCCTTGACCGAGCTGGAGCAATCTTCTCTCGGGTCTGCGGGACAGTTTCATCAGTTGTTTCAGCATACGCTGTACCTATCGACAGCATAGCAACAATCATCAATAGTATCTTCTTCATATTCATGGGGTGCAAAATTAAGAAAAAAACATCATAACTCAATGTTCTTTTAGTCTTTATTTTGTTCCACTCCTTATTTTTTATTAGGCAGAGCTTATCGGCAACGACATGACCTGTCGTAACCATTCACAACGCATGCAAGGATGCAAACGTTTGCACACGCTTTATGCCAATAACTTAACAGTTTACGACCCACCCTTTGGGATTTCTTCGTATATTTGCACCAAAGTGAGATTTAAATAGCTAAAAACGAATATGAAAATCAGATTCAACCTGGAGTATCAGACTACCTTCGGAGAGGAGCTGATGCTGAACATCCTCGCAGAGGGGAAAACGGAACAGCACAAGATGGGGACACTCGACGGACTCCATTGGATGTGCGAGTTGAACAAGACCGTGAAGGCCGACAAGTGTATCGACTACTTCTACAGCGTGGTGCGCGGTGAGCAGCAGGCTCGGACGGAGTGGCTGACGGAGCCGCATCGTCTGGAACTGGTGGCTGCCAAGGGTGCCCGCTATACGGTGTATGACCACTGGATCGACATCCCCGAGGATGCCTTCCTCTATTCCTCGGCGTTCACCGTGCGCCTGAAGGTGCGCGCCCCGCAGTTGCGTAACTTCGAACGGCTGGCGATCCTCGGCGACTGCGGCATCCTGGGCAACTGGGAGGCGAAGCGCGCTGTCGATATGACGGAGCACGCCAGCAACGAGTGGGTGGTGAGTCTCGACGCCGACAACCTGCCGAAGATCTTTGAGTTTAAGTTCATAGGGCTCGACGAGGCCGTAGATGTGACACCGCTCTGGGAAGAGGGCGCAAACCGCACCATCGAACTGCCCGTGATGAAGTCGGGCGATGTCATCGTGTATGAACTGTCGCAGGCATACTTCCCCATCTACCCGTGGCGGGGTGCCGGTACGGTGATACCCATCTTCTCACTGCGCAGTGAGGGAAGCTTCGGCGTGGGTGACTTCGGCGACCTGAAGATGATGGTGGACTGGTGTGCCAAGACAAAGCAGCGCGTGCTGCAGGTGTTGCCCATCAACGATACGAACATGACCTACACCTGGCAGGACTCCTATCCTTATAACTCTATCAGCATCTATGCGCTCCATCCCCAATATACCGACTTCCGTCAGTTGCCCGCCTTGAAGGACGAGACGCTGAAGGCGAAGTTCGAGGCACTCAGACTGGAACTGAACGCCCTGCCGCAGATCGACTATGAGCGGATGAACAATGCGAAGTTGGAGTATCTGCGGGCCCTCTATGCCCAGGAAGGCAAAAACATCCTGAAGAACGAGGCCTTCAAGAAGTTCTTCGACCAGAACAAGGCCTGGCTGGTGCCCTACGCTGCCTTCTGCCATTACCGCGACCTCTACGGCACCGCCACCTTCCTGGAGTGGCCCGACCATCACGAACTGCCTGAGAGCGAGCGCGAGGCAATGACGAACCCCGCCACCAAGATCTATAAGGAGGTGGCCTTCTGGTATTTCGTGCAGTTCAACCTCGACCAGCAGATGCGTGCCGCTCACGCTCACGCCCGTAAGCAGCGTGTGATCCTGAAGGGCGACATCCCTATCGGCATCAGTCGTGACGGTGTGGAGGCTTGGGTGGAGCCGAAGTACTTCAACCTGAACGGTCAGGCTGGCGCGCCGCCCGATGCCTTCTCCGTAAACGGACAGAACTGGGGCTTCCCCACCTACAACTGGGAT
>ONAE01000070.1 GCA_900315695.1 uncultured Prevotella sp.
ATCTATACTCCATTAATTAAACGGTGTTCCTTGGAAAGAACGTGTGGTCATACCGAGGTCGTTGTTTGCCTTGTTCTTCCAGTTGATGTAAAGCAGTACAAGTTGCTGGAGCCCGAAGGCTTTCATATTGGGATGGTAGATCACGTCGAGGCAGAGGTCGAGCAGATCCTTATCGAGTCCTGCCTGTCCTTCGAGCAGCGCACGGATGTTGAGTTTCAGTTTGTCGAGCACCTGCTCATCTACGTAACCTGATGAATCAATGAGGTCGCGAAGCAGTTGATACTTCTCAATGGTCTCAAGATGTGTGTCAGAGATTTCGATACTCCTTGTACCGGAGGCATTGGATTGAATCTTCATGTTTGTACGATTTTTAATTTATTGGGTTTGTAATAAGAATCGGAGTATGCCCTTCATGATGACCTCGCGCTTATGTTCCTCCTTGATGCACTCGAAGGGGAATCCGAGGGTCATCGCCTTATAGTCGGTGCCGTCGTAAGCCACGCAGGCTGGATAGCCGTCGGCATAGGTCATGGCAGGGAAGGCGGGTGCCACTGGCTGCAGCACATCGGGATGGGTGGCGGCATAGTGGATATCGTTCAGTTGACGGTAGAAGGTGAAGGTGGTGCCTAAACCTTCGATGGTGTCACGGGCGAGACTGTCGGCATTGGTGCCCTGATAGTTGCATTTCATGACCTGCTCAAGGTATTTCCTGTCGGCTGGCATTGTCATGTCGGCACCGACATAGGAGCCACTGACGAGCAAGGCACCGCCACGGGATGTGAACAACTGCAGGTGCTGACGGAGCATCTGGGGGAAGGCCTGGTATTTCTGGAGTGACCAACCGTCGTTTTTCTCCAGTCCGAGGATCAGGTCCACCATATTATATAAGGTGGGGCGTACCTCGTTCTTCAGAAGTGCTTCCACAGAGCAACTTGCAATCTTATAGCGCTGGCTGGAGGCGATGGCCTCGGCATGGGTACGGATATAGTCGAAGTCGTTGCCGGCAATGATCTGTCCTGCCAAGGAGTCGTTGGTGAGACCAAGGCTCTTACCCATGTTGGCCTTGTTGAAGTTGGTCTGGAATCCAGCCCAACCAGCCGTTGGTCCGTAGGTGACGCCCGCATCCTGTTTGATGTCGAAGCCTTGTTCCGCAATGTTGTCGCGGACGGCAGGTGATGACAGACGGTGGAAGCCGTTAACGATAAGTATCGTCTTCTGCGCCTCAGGTATGTCACAGGCTGATACCACCTCGCTGGGGAAACTCTCGCCACCCTCGTTGACAGCCGTCACACGGAAACTGTAGAGTTGTCCGGGTTCGATGTCAATCTTCAGACTGCCATGATTGCCTTTCACATAGCGTCCGTTGTCGAATCCACCCTTTCCGATAGCGGTATAGACCACAAATCCTGTTGGTTTGGCGGTGGGCTCGTCGGGATCGTCCACACTGTTCCAACTCAGCAGGGCCTCGCCGTTTCCTGTGAGTTCCACCCGGAGACGATCAGGAGCGAGCGGACTGACGGAGTAGTCGGTATGGTGCATCCGGCTGACATAGCGGAGCAAAGTCTTGTAGATACTACGGGCAAAGAAGAAACGGAAGTTCGGATCCTGTGCCATCCGCATGTCGGCGAAGTTCTGGTGCGACATGGTCTCAAGAATGGCACTCGGCACTTCCGGCCAGCGGCTCTCGGAGTAGTTACGATCCCAGAGTTCGCGTCGCTGCCAACTGCCGTATTTCCGTTGGATATCCGCAGGAATGGTCGTCAGCAGTTCATCGGCGAGGTCGCGTGAAGCCAGTCGTGTCAGTCCTGTGCTGAGGATGCTGTCATTCAGATAGGTGGTGCAAACGGCGAGTGTACCCGTGTGGGTCCTGCCGTCGGAGGTATAGCCAGCATCGCTGTGGATGGCCAACGACAGTTCGAGGGGAACACCTCTGCCGATGGTGTCGGGTACGTAGCAGGAGCCGCCCGACAGCAACTTCGCCATCAGACTACGCGCATTGATATCGTCGCCATAGTCGTCGGTACCTTCCTTTGAGGAATAGACGGAGTAAGGCATACCTGCCCATTGTGCATAGTAGCGTGCACCCTCATCACAGCGGGGCATACCACTGGTGGTGTAGCCTCTGCGGATGTTACCCATGCCGCCACCGAAGCGTACGGCATCAGCAGTGACGATACCTTCGTGTTCACTGAGGTTGCTGAGTGTGACGCAGTTCTGAGTGCTGTTGCCTGCATCGAAGTCGAACGTACCCAGATAGACCCAGGTGGAACCGCCCATCTGCTGGTTCACACGGAATTCGGTGGCGATGCCTTTGTGCCATACGGTGTAACGGGCATCATCGATGCTGCCTGGTACCGTCTGATAACTGACATAGACGGCATAACGGCCTGCCTCAGGAATGGTGGGCAGATAGGTGGCGAGACTCTCGTGACGTGCGTGCTCTACCGTCTTTGCCTGACGTACGGTGCCAGCCAGGAACGGATTCTCTCCGTCGAAATAGAATCCGTCGTGGAAGGCAAAACCTGCTGAGTCGGTTTTCTCCCAGTGATGTGTGCCATGTGTCTCCTGATAGACACCCCTGTTGCTGCGGGGTTTGTCGTTATCGACAATCACCTCATGCCGCTGCCAGTCGCGCTCACGTGGTGTAAACACGACGGCACCTGCACGTTCCAACATAGGAATCAGATAAGGTACGACGATGGTCTGGGTAAACAGATCCTCACGCGTTCCGAAGAGTGGGGGACGCTGCCATTTCCAGACACTATCGGCGATATGGAAATAGGTGCCATGACTCGCCCATACACAGAGATGACGGTTCTGAAGACCATTGGTGATGGTGTAAGGCAAGGAGGCATTCTGAACCCAAGGCTTTCCCTCGTAGTTGATATCGCCCCAGGAACGGGCAGGGTCGGGTGTGCGAAGAAGGCGTGGCGGCACCAGTTGTCGGAGTTCCCATCCACCCGTCTTGATGCTCAGTTGATAATCCTGACAACTGTCGGGCATCAATCCTCGTACATTATTATATATATCATCTACCGCATCAGGGGAGAAACAGTTCTCTCCCAGATGCGTATCGGCACAGACTTCAATGGTGCGCAACGAGTCGTTGACCTCAAGACTCTTCAGATGGGCATTTGAACGGACACGCTGTCCTGTAGCGCGATATCCCTTAAAGTAATCTTCTAGTTTGTTTTTGATATCCTGCTGGGCAGAGACAGTGACTGCTGTCAAGGCTGCAAGGATAATTGTTGTGATTCTCTTCATGATAACTCTCCAATCGTGAATTGCTCGGGCTTCTTCCCCTTGAAGTCCTTGAAATACAGTTTGATTTCCCGCATGTCGGCCTCAAGGTCGCCTGTGGGAATGATGGTCTTGGTACATTTTATCAGTTTCTTCTCGTAATCGACACCATAGAGCAGGATGGGGATTCCTGCCTTCAAAGCGATGAAATAGAATCCCTTCTTCCAGTCGGGATTGGCTGAGCGTGTGCCTTCTGGTGTGATGCACAGGTGGAACGTCTTTGCCGCCTTTGCTGCCTCAGCCATACTGTCGGTCATACTGGTATGCTTCTGTCGGATCACAGGGATGCCACCCAGGCGCTTGAACAGGATGCCGAGGGGGAAGAAGAACCACTCTTTCTTCATCAGGAAGTTGCTCTGCATACCCTGGGCACCGGAATAGAGCTGTCCGAGGATGAAGTCCCAGTTGGTGGTGTGTGGAGCCAGGCAGATAATAAACTTATCGGGATGATCCTCAGTTATCTCTGTGGTCCATCCCAGATACTTATATAACAGCCAGTTACAAAATTTCTGCCACATACATTTATGATTGTAATTGATCCTGAATCTCGCTGACCTCTGCGGCAAAATGCTTCGTCAGATCCTTGAAATAGACTTTTGCACTCAAACCTGGTTCTGGATGAGATATGCGTGAAATATAATTGGCTTGCAATCTTACGATGGAAAAGAGTATAGCTTCAACTTCGTTTTTAGGACGGGGGCCGTAGAGTACTACTGCCAAGGCGTCGGCGAATAAGCTCATGCTGACAAGATTAATTGCTTTTTTCAGTGTTCTTTTGTTTGCCATAATGTTGTTCCTCCTTGTTTTTTTACTGTGATTTAGCATTTTAACTTAGCAAAGTTAATCATTTTTTTCGAGATAGCAAGTGTTTCTTTCCCAAAAAATATTAAAATGATGATTTTCGATGTTTTTCTTTCGTATTTCTGCCAAAAATCTACTAATTTTGCACGACAGTAACAACTATCATTTAAAATACAATAAACAAATTATGGAAAAAAGTGCATTGCAAATTGCGAGATCCGCTTATCAGCCCAAGCTGCCTAAGGCTCTTCAGGGTGCTGTGAAAATCAAGGAGGGTAAGGCTACCCAGAGTGTAGGTGATCAGGAAGAGATTAAGAAGCTGTTCCCCAATACCTATGGTATGCCTATCGTAGAGTTTGAGCCTGCTACTGAGGCCAACACCAAGAAGATGAACGTTGGTATCATCCTGTCTGGTGGTCAGGCTCCTGGCGGACACAACGTAATTACCGGTCTTTTCGACCAGATCAAGAAGCTGAACCCCGAGAACCGTCTCTATGGTTTCATCCTGGGTCCTGGCGGATTGGTGGATCACAACTATATGGAGCTGACTCCTGAAATCATCGATGAGTATCGTAATACTGGTGGTTTTGATATGATCGGTTCTGGCCGTACCAAGCTGGAGAAGGTTGACCAGTTTGAGAAGGGTTTGGAGATTATCCGCGAACTCGACATCAAGGCTATCGTGATTATCGGTGGTGACGACTCTAACACCAACGCTTGTGTGCTGGCTGAGTACTATGCAGCTAAGAACTACGGTGTACAGGTGATCGGTTGCCCCAAGACCATCGACGGTGACCTGAAGAATGATCAGATTGAGACCTCATTTGGTTTCGATACTGCTTGTAAGACTTACTCAGAGCTGATTGGTAACATTGAGCGTGACTGTAACTCAGCCCGCAAGTACTGGCACTTTATTAAGGTGATGGGTCGCTCTGCTTCTCATATCGCCCTGGAGTGCGCTCTGCAGACACAGCCGAATATCTGTCTGATCTCTGAGGAGATCGAACAGAAGGGTATGAGCCTCGACAATATCGTTGACTACATCGCTAACGCTGTAGTTGCTCGTGCTGCCGACGGTAACAACTTCGGTACTGTGATCATTCCTGAGGGTGTGATCGAGTTCATTCCTGCCATCAAGAAGCTGATTTCCCAGCTGAACGACGTACTGGCAATGCCTGAGGCAAAGAACCTCGACCGTCATGAGTCGATCGACTTCGTAAAGGCTCACCTCACCGACGAGAACCTTGCTGTATTCAACAGCCTGCCTACTGGTGTGGCTCGTCAGCTGGCCCTCGACCGCGATCCTCACGGAAACGTACAGGTATCTCTCATCGAGACTGAGAAGCTGCTCTCTACCATGGTAGCCCAGAAGCTCGAGAAGATGAAGAAGGAAGGCAAGTATGTTGGTAAGTTCGGTACTCAGCACCACTTCTTCGGTTATGAGGGACGCTGCGCAGCTCCTTCAAACTTCGACGCAGACTATTGCTATGCCCTCGGTACTTCAGCAGCTCAGCTGATTGCCAACGGTAAGACTGGCTATATGGCTATCGTTAAGAACACTACCGCTCCTGCTGAACAGTGGATCGCAGGTGGTGTGCCCATCACCATGATGATGAACATGGAGAAGCGTGCAGGTGAGATGAAGCCTGTGATCCGTAAGGCTCTTGTTGAGCTTGACGGTGCACCTTTCAAGGAGTTTGCCGCTCATCGTGAGGAGTGGGCTCGTAAGACCGCATACGTATATCCTGGTCCTATCCAGTACTGGGGACCCACAGAGGTCTGCGACCAGCCTACGAAGACACTGGCTCTCGAACAGGGCAAGTAATCATATCGATGGCACGGACTACTTGAGGGTAGTCCGTGCTATATTTTTTATGCCACAACAAAAACGTACAGCTGTAAGACGTAAGGGAGTTAATACGACTCATACTTATCATGGTCCTGGAAAGAGAAAACGTCCGGGACTGTTGACGCGTCTCCTTCAGAAAGTCCCTTCCTGGGGCTGGTGGATCGGTGGCGCTGCGGTTGTCTTAGGCTATATCTGGTTCTTCTATTATTTCTTTGTCGGACCTTTCGGCTTCCGCTGGCGTGCGCTTTATGGAAATGTGAACTATCCCGACGGCTATGAGATACATGGCATCGACATTTCTCATTATCAGGGACGTATCGACTGGGATGAGCTGAAGGATAATGGCAGTATCAATGAGTGTCCCATCCGTTTTGTGATGATCAAAGCCACAGAAGGCTCCACACAGTTGGATGAGAATTTCATCGACAACTTCTATCAGGCTCGTGAACACGGCTTTACCCGAGGTGCCTATCATTTCTATAGTGTTCATACACCAGCCTATCAGCAAGCTGCACATTTCATCAAAAACGTGAAACTGGAGAACGGCGACCTGCCGCCAGTGCTTGATGTGGAGCATAAGCCCAAGAACCAGACGGATGAGGAGTTCAAGAGTTCTATCATTCTCTGGCTTGAGACGGTGGAGCGGTATTATAAGGTAAAACCGATTATCTACACCTATTTCAAATTCAAGACACGTTATCTGAACGATTCCATTTTCAATCAGTATCCCTACTGGATCGCACACTACTATGTGGATTCGCTAGAATATGAGGGTGATTGGAAATTCTGGCAGCACACCGACGTGGGGAGGCTGCCAGGAATTAAAGGTAATGTTGATTTCAATATTTATAATGGTTCTTTTTATGACCTTCGCCAGATGACCATCGGCTCTCAGGAGACCATTGGCGAGAAGGCGTACAGTGAATAAGAACTATTGTTTCATCAGGTATTGTTTGAAATCTGTAAAGTCCTTGCTCATGGGGACGCTCTGTTTCTGACCCTTCATGAAGTTGGCCAGACGCTCAGGGATCTCTACATCGATACCCAGGATCTCATCGACTTTCTCCTTAAACTTCGCAGGGTGGGCTGTCTCGCAGAACACACCTGTCTCGCCAGGCTGCAGTCCGTCTGCCAATGCCTGATAGCCACAAGCGCCATGAGGATCAAGGATATACTTGGTGTCCTGGTAGCACTCACGCATGGTCTGACGGATCTGGTCATCGCTATAGGTAGCACCGCTGATGAGTGAAGAGATCTTCTCGTGACTCTTGCCATAGAGATCATAGATGCGGGCGAAGTTGGAGGGATCACCTACATCCATCGCATTGGCAAGGGTCTGCTTGGAGGGCTTCGGCTCGTATTTTCCTGTCTGCAGGTATTTGAAGAAGATATCGTTGGCATTATTGGCAGCAATGAATCGTTTGATGGGGAGTCCCATCGCGTGTCCGAACAGGGCCGCACAGATATTGCCGAAGTTTCCGCTTGGCACACACATGACGAGGTTATCTGCTTTTCCTTGCTCTTTCATGCGGGCATAGGCATTGAAATAGTAGAAAGCCTGCGGCAGGAAACGTGCCACGTTGATGCTGTTGGCAGAGGTGAGTTTCATGTGCTGATTCAGTTCGGCATCCATAAAGGCATTCTTGACGAGGGCTTGACAATCGTCGAACACACCGTCAACCTCAATAGCAGTGATGTTCTTTCCCAGTGTGGTGAACTGGCACTCCTGAATAGGAGAGACTTTACCCTTCGGATAGAGCACATACACATGGATGCCGTCAACCCCCAGGAAACCATTAGCAACGGCAGAGCCGGTATCACCGCTGGTAGCCACAAGGACATTGACCTGCTGATTGCCCTGCTCCTGACGGATAAAATACTGCAGTAGGCGAGCCATGAAGCGGGCACCCACATCCTTGAAGGCGAGGGTAGGACCATGAAACAGTTCGAGGGTATAGATGCTTCCCTTTACCTGAACGACAGGACAGTCGAACGACAAGGTGTCATACACGATGTCGTGGAGGGCATCAGGATCCACATCTTCGCCAAAGAATGCGCTGGCTACGGTGTAGGCAATCTCCTGAAAACTCATTTTCTCGATATTATCGAAGAATTCCTGAGGCAGTTTGTTGATACGCTCTGGCATATAGAGTCCGCGATCTTCTGCGAGACCTTTCACCACTGCTTTATGCAGATCAGCTATGGGAGCATTCCCGTTCGTGCTATAATAATTCATAATGCTATTCTATTTTCATTAATGCTTGCATAAATTCGTTGAGTTTCAGAAGTCCATAAGAACCTGATACACAGCTCACTTCATCGTACTGTTGAACATCATCAGCCTCAATGCCACGATACCAGATGAGGAAAGGCACAGGCTGTCCCACATGGATGCGCTGCTCCACTGGTGTGAGATGATCAGGGAGTATGGCGATGCATACAGGCTCATTCGATGATTCCACCTTATTATATATAGGGGCGATGAGACGCTGATCCAGATACTCGATGGTCTTCAGTTTCAGTTCCAAGTCTCCATCGTGGCCTGCTTCGTCGCTGGCTTCTACGTGTACAAATACGAAATCATCGTTCTCAAGCGCCTCGATGGCTGCCTGAGCCTTGCCTTCGTAGTTGGTATCTGCCAGGCCGGTAGCACCTTCCACCTCCACAATCTTCAGACCTGCATAGTGGCCAATGCCACGAATCAGATCAACGGCAGAGATAACGGTGCCTGACTTGATCGCAGGATACTGCAGTTGCAGGGGTTCCATCGAAGGACGATAGCCTCCGCTCCAAGGCCAGATGCTGTTGGCTTGCCGTTCTCCACGCTTCGCACGTTCCTGATTGAAGGGGTGTTTCGCAAGGAGATCCTGAGACTTCAGAATCATCTCGTTGATGAGGTCTGCTGTCTGCTGGGCTGAGAGTCGTCCTGCTTCCACAGGTGCATTCTCCTCTGCCTTTACCAGCAACTCACGCCAAGCCTCATTGGGATGATCATGGGGTGGGGCGCAGACGATGTGTTTCGAGCCACCCTTGATCACCAGCAGATGACGATACTGGATGCCAGTGATAAACTTCACCCGTTCGCAGCCCTCTCTTTCATTAATGGGCTTGGCGAGGTTCTCATTCAGGTATTTTATCAGCACATCGGCATCTTCTGTCTCCAGATTACCACCATTATGCGTGATAATCTTTCCATCAGCCAGTGTGATGATATTACAGCGGATGGCAAAGTCATCATCTGCCATCTCATAGCCTATTGAAGCAGCCTCTAACGGGCCGCGTCCCTCATAGACCTTATTGAGATCATAACCAAGAATCGCGGTATTAGCCACCTCACTACCAGGAGGGAAACCCTCTGGCACGGTGATGAGTCGTCCGCAGCGTCCTTCACGGGCCAACTGGTCCATCATGGGCTTATGGGCATATTGCAATAAGGTCTTCCCACCGAGACGCTCGACGGGAAGATCTGCCATGCCATCACCAAGTATGATGATATGCTTCATAAGTTAAATGTTTGCGATAGACATGATGTTTGCGAAGACACCTGCTGCGGTGACAGCGGCACCGGCACCGTAGCCCTGAATCAGCATCGGGTACTCCTTATAACGCTCAGTGGTGAGCAGCACGATATTGTTAGAGCCTTCGAGTCCATAGAACGGATGTCCGTAAGGTACCTCCTTCAACGCCACGCTGGTCTTGAAGTTTGACGGGTTCTGCTCGTCAGCTTCCATCGTAGCCACAAAGCGCCAACGCTTGTTCTCTGCCTCCAGCACCTTGCGACGGGCCTCAAAGTCGGCATCGAGTTCCGGCAGACGCTTCCAGAAGTCATCAATAGATCCCTCGAAGTAGCTGTCGGGCACGAAGAGATGTTTCTCCACATCGTCCTGTTCTACCTTATAGCCAGCCTCACGTGTCAGGATCACCAGTTTGCGGATCACGTCGGTACCACTGAGGTCGATACGTGGGTCAGGCTCAGAGTAACGCTGTTCCTTAGCACGCTTCACCGTCTCAGAGAAGGGCACATCAGCTGCAATCTCATTGAAGATGAAGTTCAGCGTACCAGAGAGGATTGCCTCGATCTTCAGGATCTTATCACCAGAATTACACAGGTCGTTGATGGTACCGATAATCGGCAGACCAGCACCTACGTTGGTCTCATAGCGGAACCACACGCCACGATCGCGAGCCGTCTGACGCAGTTTCACATAGCTGTCATAGTCACTTGAAGCTGCAATCTTGTTGGCAGCTACTACTGATATGTTATGCTCTAAGAAGGTCTGATAGAGTGATGCGATCTGTCGGCTGGCGGTACAGTCAACAAATACAGAGTTGAAGATATTCATCTTCACGATCTCGTCGCGCATGTGGTCTGTATTAGCAGCAAAACCAGCACGCAGAATTTTCTCGTAGTTGTCGAGATCGATACCGTCACGATCGAGTACGAAGTTGTCCACATCGCTGATACCAACCACGTTCAGCTTCAGGCGACGTGACTGCATCAGGAACTGCTGCTGGGTACGAATCTGCTCAAGCAGCATGCCACCTACGGTACCGATACCACAGATGAAAATATTCAGCACCTTGTACTCTGACAGGAAGAAAGAGTCGTGGAGTACGTTGAGTGACTTACGCAGGAACTTTCCATCTACTACAAAAGAGATGTTTGTCTCTGAAGCACCCTGGGCACAGGCAATCACGGAGATACCAGAACGTCCGAGTGTACCAAACAGCTTACCTGCGATACCTGGAGTCTGTTTCATGTTCTCACCCACGATAGCGATGGTAGCCAGTCCGCTCTCCACCTGCATGGGATACATGGCACCCGTCTCAATCTCTTTGGCAAACTCTGCATTCAGCACTTCTGCTGCAGCCTCTGCATCCTCATCACGCACACCGATAGAGGTGGAGTTTTCTGACGAAGCCTGTGATACCATGAATACGGAGATACCCTTATTAGCCAGTGTGGTGAAGATTCGGCGGTTTACACCAATCACACCCACCATCGACAGACCGGTAACGGTAATCAGAGAGGTTCCCTTGATGCTTGAGATACCCTTAATGGGCTTATTGTCATCTTCAATCTTCGACTTAATCAGGGTTCCCGGGTGTTCAGGATTGAAGGTGTTCTTTACTTTAATAGGTATATTCTTGACGCAGACGGGATAGATGGTCGGCGGGTAGATCACTTTCGCACCGAAGTTACAAAGTTCCATCGCCTCTACGTATGAAAGTTCATTGATGGTGTAGGCGCTCTTAATCACCTTGGGGTCGGCTGTCATAAAGCCATCCACATCCGTCCAGATTTCCAGCACCTCTGCGTTCAGCACTGCTGCCAGGATGGAAGCCGTGTAGTCGCTGCCGCCACGCCCCAGGTTGGTGGTCTCGTGGGTGTCTCTGTCGCGCGCAATAAAGCCTGGCACTACATATATATTTTTATCGCTCAGATCCTTGAAGGCTTCCTTCACCAGCTCAGTGGTCAGGTCGGCATCAATCACATGTCTTCCGTGCTTCTTCTGAGTTCGGATGAAGTCGCGTGCGTTCATACGGACACCATTCTTTACCAAAGCAGCTACGATGTTCGATGACAGACGCTCACCGTATGACACGATAGCATCCTGCGTCTTCTCCGAAAGATCGTGAATCAGATAGACACCATAATAAATGCTCTTCAACTGCTCGAAGAGTGAATCTACTCGTTTGAATAAGTTTTCGCGTTTCTGAGGGTCGGTGATGATCGTGTCAATCATCTGGTGGTGACGTTCCATCATGCCGTCAAACTCTTCACGATAACGTTTATCACCTTTGAGGGCCATCTGGGAAATAGCGATCAACTTGTCGGTGATGCCGTCGAGGGCACTTACTACTACTACGACAGGTTGCGTCCGAGCCTCTGTCTCTACAATTTTCTTTAAGCTAAGAATGCTTTTTACGGAACCTACGGACGTTCCGCCGAATTTCATTACTTTCATATTTCTATGCAATTTATCTTACCGCCGGAAAGGTAGCGCATTTTTTCCAAACAACCATCATTTTTCTCAAAATTTCTTTGTACCTTTGCCAAAAATTGAGATATGACGAACGAATATCAGATAAGAGTAGTGCCGGAAGTGGCAGCGCAGGAAGACAGACTGAAAGGTTGGCTGGCAGATGAATATGGTTTCGATGTACGGACGATTCAGGGCGTTCGGATCCTGAAACGAAGCATCGATGCCCGCCAACGTCAGATATATGTGAATCTGAAAGTGAGGGTGTATGTGAATGAGCAACCTCATGATGATGAGTATGTCAGGACGGAGTACCCAAATGTGGAGGGGCGTCCTCAGGTGATTGTGGTTGGAGCTGGTCCTGGTGGTCTGTTTGCAGCGTTGCGACTGATTGAGCTCGGATTGCGTCCTATCGTTCTGGAAAGAGGTAAGGATGTGCATGAACGGAAGAAAGATCTGGCGAATATCACCAAGACGCAGAAGGTGGATGCTGAGAGCAACTACTGTTTTGGCGAGGGTGGGGCTGGTGCCTATTCGGATGGTAAGCTCTATACACGTAGTAAAAAACGTGGTAATACGGATAAAATCCTGAATGTGTTCTGTCAGCATGGTGCCTCAACGGCTATTTTGGCTGATGCCCACCCACATATCGGCACAGATCGCTTGCCTAAGGTGATTGAGGCGATGCGAAATACTATTATTAATAGTGGTGGCGAAGTACATTTCAAGACCAAGATGACGCAATTGATTCTTGATGGCGACAAGGTGGTGGGCTGCTTGGCTGATAAGGAGTATCGTGGTCCTGTGATTCTGGCTACAGGTCATTCTGCACGTGATGTCTATCGCTATCTGGCTGAGGCAAAGGTTGAGATCGAGGCCAAGGGAATTGCTGTTGGTGTGAGATTGGAACATCCCTCGCATCTGATTGATCAGATTCAATATCACTCTAAACAAGGTCGGGGCAAATATCTGCCTGCTGCAGAGTATTCGATGGTGACTCAGGTTGACGGACGAGGTGTGTATTCCTTCTGTATGTGCCCTGGAGGTTTTGTGATTCCTGCGGCAACCGATAAGGAACAGATTGTGGTGAACGGCATGAGTCCTGCCAGTAGGGGAACTGCCTGGAGTAATTCTGGTATGGTGGTTGAAGTAAGACCAGAGGACTTGGACAATGTGAAAAATGAAAATTGTAATAATGTAAGCCCAGAACTTAAGGTTATGGCGTTTCAGGAGGATTTGGAGCGACTTTGTTGGCAACAGGGAAATATGAAGCAGACGGCTCCTGCCCAACGGATGGTGGATTTCGTGAGTGGTAAACTTAGCTATGATTTGCCCAAGTCCTCCTATGCTCCGGGATTGGTCTCCAGTCCTCTGCATTTCTGGTTGCCGAAAATGATTTCTAAACGTTTGCAGGAGGGCTTTAAGTTTTTTGGGCGTCAGGCACATGGCTTTCTGACTAATGAGGCTGTTCTGATTGCTGTAGAGACAAGAACTAGTAGTCCGGTAAGAATCGTCAGGGATCGTGAAAAATTGCAACATATCCGAGTTCAAGGTCTGTTCCCGTGTGGCGAAGGAGCTGGTTATGCTGGTGGTATCGTGTCGGCTGGTGTTGATGGGGAGCGATGTGCGGAAGCGTGCGCTCGCATGATGTCATCTCGAGCGTAGTCGAGAGATCTCTCCATGCGCTTCGCTTAGTCGAGATGACAGAATAATTAAAACGAGATGATATAATAATAAAAAAAGAGTGAAAAAGATTTGGAAGTTCCAAATCTTTTTTGTATCTTTGTGGCATCAATGTTTAACTACTAAAAATGGGAGCACTATGAATAGAGAAGAACAATTCGTGATAACCATCAGCCGCCAGTTTGGTACAGGCGGACATGAGATTGGAGCTGAGTTGGCACGCCGCCTCGATGTCAAACTGCTCGATAAGCAAATCCTGAATGAAGTCGCCAAGCGGATCCCTGTTGTTGAGGATGCCATGGAGCGTATTGCTGCACGTAACCCCTTATGGCGAGACGATTTCACAAATTTCTATCGTACCTATATGAATAAGGCAGAGTATGACGGTCAGGAGCATGATGAAACCTCACGTGCGCTGTTTGAGGCACAGGCTATCGCTATCCGAAAGATTGCAGAGCAGGAGTCGTGTGTGTTGATTGGTCGCTGTGGCTTCCACATCTTTGAGGATCATCCCAATGCCTTGAAAATCTTCATCCATTCTTCGGATGACTGTCGTAAACGCAGAATCGCTGATAAGTATGGTCTTGATCTTCGTGATGCGGCTGCGATGGTGGTGGACAATGATTATAGTCGGGAGTTATATACCAAGACTTTCACGGGTAAGGACTGGACGGATGCCCGTAACTATGATATTTCTCTCGATGTGCGTCAGTTCGGCATCAACGGCGCTGTGGATTTCATCATGAAGTGCATAGAATGACAAAGAAATGATGAATAATGAAAATTTGAGGAAATAATTTGTGTATATACCGATTTTTTAGTACCTTTGCACGCTGAAATTTCACAAGTTAGTAATTACTAAAAAATCGGTATAATGAATATTTCCTACAAATG
>ONAE01000101.1 GCA_900315695.1 uncultured Prevotella sp.
ATTCTGAACTATACACGCCTGAAATTGTTCTGATTACTGCTTTATAACGACCTACGATCTCCTCGCAGGCATCTGAAATCTCACCAAGGGTACAACGCAGCTGAGCAGCCTTCACAGCAAGGTCGAGCAGGTTGTTCTCGCTCTTCTTGCCCTCGTTGAACTCACGAACACACTCTGTGATAGCTTTGAGTGCAGCCTGACAAGCGGCTTCATCACGGGTAGAGCGAACCTGAGCCAGACTCTCCTCCTGCTGCTTGCGCAC
The DNA here is from genome assembly GCA_900315695.1 of uncultured Prevotella sp. Lineage (GTDB taxonomy): Bacteria > Bacteroidota > Bacteroidia > Bacteroidales > Bacteroidaceae > Prevotella. The sequence continues at coordinate 263 of ONAE01000101.1, forward strand.
TGCAGTGTTATCAACTTCAAGGATATCAATCGGATCCTCATGCTCAAGACGATACTTGTTGGTACCAACGATGGTCTGAACACCTGAGTCGATACGAGCCTGAGTACGGGCAGCAGCCTCCTCGATACGCATCTTAGGCAGACCTGTCTCGATAGCCTTAGCCATACCACCCAGCTTCTCAATCTCCTGAATATGCTCCCAAGCCTTATGAACCAGTTCGTTGGTCAGGGTCTCCACATAGTAAGAACCTGCCCATGGGTCGATCTGCTTGCAGACCTTTGTCTCATTCTGAATATAGATCTGGGTGTTACGAGCAATACGGGCAGAGAAGTCAGTAGGCAGAGCGATAGCCTCATCAAGAGCGTTGGTGTGCAACGACTGGGTATGACCCAGCACAGCAGCCATAGCCTCGATACAGGTACGACCTACATTGTTGAAAGGATCCTGCTCCGTGAGTGACCAACCAGAAGTCTGAGAGTGAGTACGGAGAGCCAATGACTTAGGATTCTTTGCACCAAAGCTCTTCACAATCTTTGCCCACAGCAGACGGCCTGCACGCATCTTGGCAATCTCCATGAAGTGGTTCATACCAATAGCCCAGAAGAAGCTCAGACGAGGCGCAAAAGCATCCACATCGATACCAGCATTCACACCCGTACGCAGGTAGTCCATACCATCAGCCAGTGTATAAGCCAACTCGATATCAGCGGTAGCACCAGCCTCCTGCATGTGATAACCAGAAATAGAGATGCTATTGAACTTAGGCATCTTCTGTGAGGTGTATTCGAAGATATCAGCGATGATCTTCATTGAGAATGCAGGGGGATAGATATAAGTGTTACGCACCATGAACTCCTTCAGGATATCGTTCTGGATGGTTCCTGCCATCTCCTCAAGCTGAGCACCCTGTTCCAGACCTGCTACGATGTAGAATGCCAAGATAGGCAATACGGCACCGTTCATAGTCATAGATACAGACATCTTGTTCAAGGGGATACCAGAGAAAAGCACCTTCATGTTCTCCTCGTTACAGATAGACACACCAGCCTTACCCACATCGCCAACCACACGAGCGTTATCTGGGTCGTAACCACGGTGTGTAGGCAGGTCGAAGGCTACAGAAAGTCCCTTCTGACCTGAAGCCAGGTTACGGCGATAGAATGCATTCGACTCTTCAGCAGTAGAGAATCCGGCATACTGACGGATAGTCCACGGGCGGAACGGATACATCATTGAATACGGACCACGCAGATAGGGCGGAATACCTGCTGTGAAGTCGAGGTGCTCCATACCTTCAAGGTCTTCTTTCGTATAGACAGGACGTACCTCAATATGCTCTGGGGTCTTCCAGTTCTCTACGATACCATTGTCTTTAATCCACTTGGCACCATCCTGAGTCTTGATACCAGCGTAGATATCTATGTCTTTAAATTGTTTACGCATCATTCAATTCTCCTATTCTTTAAATACCAAGTTTCTGATTATATTCTTTCAAAGTCTCAAGCACGTTGCACTTCACGTGAACGAAGTTCTCGATACCAGCAGCCTTCAGGTCCTCCATACAAGCAGGCGCACCAGCCACCACAAACATCGCACGACCATTCAAGTACTTAAATGCAGGGATAGCGTACTCAGCATACTCATCGTCGCTCGAGCAGATGACAACGATATCGGCCTTAGCCTCGAGCGCTGCATCAACACCCTCCTCAACGGTCTTGAATCCAAGGTTATCAATCACCTTATAACCAGCACAGGCGAGGAAGTTACAAGAGAACTGTGCACGAGCCTGACGCATAGCCAGATTACCAATAGTCAGCATGAAAGCCGTGGGAACCTTGGTCTCCTCAGTATGGATGCGGAGATCCTCAAAGTCAGCAGCCAAACGAGTTGAAGAGATTGCCTTGAAGGGATGCTCCTCTTCCTCTGCATGACCACAGCAGCAGCCACATGCCTTAGCCTTCTTACCCTCACTCTTCTCAGTGAAGTTGGGGAACTGGTTGGTACCCAACAAGAACTCCTTACGCTTGGCGGCATCACCATGACGCTTCACATTGGTGGCGTTGATATCATCCTGAACAGTACCTGCCTTGACAGCAGCCAGGAAACCTCCCTCCTCTTCTACCTTCAGGAAGATCTTCCAAGCCTCCTGAGCCAAAGCATCAGTCAGGTGCTCAATATAATAAGAACCTGCAGAAGGATCAACGATGCGGTCGAAATGGCTCTCCTCCTTAATCAGCAACTGCTGGTTAACACTACCCAGAGCAGCACTCATTGCCTCAGTCTGTGAACGGAGCAGATTTACATAGCTATCAAACAGTGTCTGATTATAAGTAGAAGTTGTGGCATTGATGATCATCTTGCAAGCGCAATCGTTCTTAGGCTCATACTGCTTCACTATCTGAGCCCAGAGCAGACGGGCTGCACGGAACTTAGCGATCTCCATGAAATAGTTCTCGCTAACACCCATGTTGAACTTAATGCTCTTTGCGGCAAGGTCGGCATCAACACCTGCATCAACCAACTGCTGCAGATATTCATTACCCCAAGCCAAGGCATAACCCAGTTCCTGAACGATATAAGCACCAGCATTATTGAGTGCATCAGTGCTGACAGCGATACAGCGGAAGTTGGGATATTCCTTCAACACCTCAACAAGTTTCGGAGCAACCTCCAGAACAGGAGTCACATCCTTACCCTTCATCACCATCTTGGCCATAGGGTCAAACTCGATCGAGCCAACTACCTTCTCCTTGTCGTAGCCCTTCTCAGCGAAGTAAGCGACAAGAATCTCAGCAAGCTCCACAGAGTGACGGGGACAAGTGGCGAAGTTCACCTCGATGATGTCGCAATAGATACCATCGAGCAGAGTCGCTACTGTCTCTTTCGAAACCGACTTGCCAGGAAGTCTAAAACCTAAGGAGTCGATACCCTTGTTCAGGATGTCGAGTGCCTTGGCATTAGCTGCCTTAGGATCATCCACCACGATGTTCTGACGAACATACCACACATTAGAGTCCTTCTTGTTACCTCTCACGAACGGAAACTCTCCTGGGAGAGCATCGGGGGTTTTCAGATTCGCCAGGTCTTCACGGCGATAGAAGGGCTGTACGTTAAAACCTTCATTGGTTCTCCATACCAAGCGCTTCTGAAAGTCTGCGCCTTTCAGATCGACTTCAATCTTGTCGAGCCACTCTTGAGTGGTCGGCGCTACAAACTCGGTAAAGAGTTTCTCTTTGTTTGCCATAGTTACAGTGCTAAATTATTATATACGTTTTGTTTTAAGCTACACTTAATGGGCTACAAAGGTACAAACTTTTTAGCCAAAACAGCAGTTTGAATTGTGAAAGAAATAAAAAATCAGTTTTTATTCAAAATTAAGTGCACAAAATAGCTTATTCTGAGCAATTTTTAGTAACTTTGCACCCAAATTGGCAAGAAAATTTGAGATCTATAAAAGTTAGTGAGAAAATATGGAATCATTTCATTGGTTGAAAGACCTATTTACAACGACAGACTCAGTAGCGCATATCGCACTATTGTATGCCATTGTCATTGCGATAGGTGTCTATTTGGGAAAGATTAAGGTGTTTGGAATCTCACTGGGCGTAACCTTTGTGCTTTTCGCAGGTATTCTGGCTGGCCACATTGGATTCACTGCTCCCACCCCCATTCTGACATTTGTTCAGGATTTCGGTCTGATTCTCTTTGTATTCATGATCGGTATGCAGGTGGGACCAGGTTTCTTTGAGAGTTTCGGAACTGCAGGTATCAAGCTCAATGGTCTGGCTGCCAGTGCCATTGTCTTAAATATCCTCGTGATGTTTGCCTGCTATTACATCTTCTTCGACACCTCCAACGTAGCCAGTCTTCCTATGATGGTTGGTACGCTCTATGGTGCTGTCACAAACACCCCTGGTCTTGGTGCTGCTAACGAGGCGCTCAACACGGTATTCCCCAACGGTGCCCCTCAGATTGCTTCTGCCTATGCCTGTGCCTATCCTTTAGGTGTGCTGGGTATTATCGGCGCTACTATATTAATAAGGTACGCGTGTAGGATAAAACTGGAAGATGAAGAGAAGCAGCTCTTGGAAATGGAGGGTACAAAGACCAATAAGAAGCCATACAAGATGCACTTGGAAGTAACCAACAAGTACCTTGAAGGCAAGACGCTCTTGCAGGTGCATGACTTCCTGAACCGTGATTTTGTGATCTCCCGTCTGGTTCATGAGGGAGAGTTATGCATCCCCAACCGTGATACGATCTTCCACGTAGGCGACCAGATGCTGATTGTCTGCGCTGAGGCAGATCAGGAGGCCATCACGGCGTTTATTGGTCCGAAGCTCGACATCGACTTTGAGCAGCAGGATCAGCCTCTGGTATCAAAGCGTATCCTGATCACCAATCCGAAGGTTAACGGTAAGACCTTGGCGTCGATGCACTTCTCAAGTGTACATGGTGTGAATGTCACCCGTTTGACCCGTCATGGTATGGATCTCTTTGCTTCAGCCTCACTGCCACTGCAGGTTGGTGATAAGATCATGGTGGTGGGTCCAGAGGATGCCGTTGATCGTGTAGCCAACAAGATGGGTAACTCTATCCGCCGCCTGAATGCGCCGAATATTGCCACGATCTTCGTCGGTATCTTTATTGGTCTGATCTTTGGTTCATTCCCACTTGCCATCCCTGGTATGCCTGTTCCTGTGAAACTGGGTCTGGCTGGTGGTCCGCTGATTATCGCCATCCTCATTGGACGCTACGGCTATAAGATTCATCTGGTCACCTATACAACGACATCAGCCAACATGATGCTCCGAGAGATAGGTCTGGTATTGTTCTTGGCCTCAGTGGGCATCAAGGCTGGTGCCAACTTCTTTGAGACTGTAGTAGAAGGTGATGGCTTGCTTTATGTCCTGACAGGTTTCCTTATCACCATCATTCCAATCCTGATTGTTGGTCCGATTGCAAGGATACGTTATAAGTTTAACTATTTCACCATTGCAGGTATGATCGCTGGTTCCTATACCGATCCCCCTGCTCTGGCTTACGCGAACAGCATCTGTTCCAAGGAGGCTCCTGCGATAGGCTACTCTACGGTCTATCCGCTCTCGATGTTCCTCAGAATCTTCACTGCACAGATTGTCGTACTGTTCTTCTGTGGTTAGTCAACAAGAAATCTATATAATAATTACAACGATGAATAAAGCAAGAATCCTGCTATGCGGAATGCTACTGGCAAGCACCATGTCGGCTATGGCTCAAGGAGCCAAGAATATCCGGCTGAATGAGGTGCTGACCAATAACACCACCAGCATTGTGGATGAATTTGGCAATCGTGAAGCCTGGATTGAGGTGGAGAACACATCATTCACCACCTATAACATCAGAGGCATGTATTTCACGACAGACCGTTCTGTCCTCGACCCCAAAATGAGCGTTCCAGAGCGTATCAAGCGTATGAGCGTGATTCCCAACGGAGACCCTCGCACACAGATTGGCGGGCGACAGCACCTTGTGTTCTACTGCAACTCAAATCCCTCAGAGGGAAAGTTGCATCTCTCACTTCCCGTTCCAACGTCAGAACCCGTATGGATCGGATTCTACAATGGTAATGCCGTCGAGCTGATCGACTCCGTCACGATCCCAGCCCTTGCTGCTGACCAGAGCTATGCCCGTCACGGCAGAGAATGGAGTGTGAAGTCGCCTGAGAACGTGACGCCAGGTATTGAGAACTTCATCAAGACTGACGAGACGAAAGATGCCAAGCTGAAGCGTGAGGACCCCTATGGAGTCGGCATCACCCTGTTGGCTATGGGTATCGTGTTCTTCTGTCTGGCCGTTCTCTTTGTCTTCTTCTGGATCTTCGGCCTTATTATGCGGCATCTGGATACTGCTAAGAAGGTGGTTAACACCCAGCCTATCAAGCCAATTACCAAGACTGTGGAGGTGACCCAAGACATTGCCCATGTCACAGGTAACATCCTACAAGACGGTCTGAAGACAAAGGGTATCGACAAGGAGGTCTATATTGCTGTCATCTCGATGGCACTGAAACAGTATCAAGACGATGTACACGATGTTGAGAGTGGTATCATCACCATTAAGTCACGCCAGACAGGATGGACTGATGAGTCTAGTCAGATGACCCAGTTCTCGAGACCTGTCATTCCGACATCACATCACGCACCAAACATTCCCACAACCCCAGAAATCCATTAAGCAATGAATAAGTATCAGTATAAAGTACAAGGCGTCGATTACGACGTAGAGATCGAAGAAGTAGAGGGCGCAAAAGTCGTTGTCAACGGTGTCCGTTTTGACGTAGAACTGAAGCAGCCCATCAATCCCACAAGCACCCTGAAGAAGGTACGCGTGGAGGCTCCAAAGGCCGTTGCTCGTCCTGCAGCACCTGTCACACCAGCTCCTGCTGCAGCCCCAGCTGCTCCTGTAGCTGCTGGCGCAGGCTCTCCCATCAAAGCCCCACTTCCTGGCACAATCATCGAACTGAAGGTGAACGTTGGCGACACCGTAAAGCAGGGCGATGTGGTTCTCGTGCTTGAGGCTATGAAAATGCAGAACAACATTGAATCAGAGTACAGCGGAACAGTGACTTCTATCACCGTTAAACAAGGGGAGACAGTCATGGAAGGTGCCGTTCTCCTCACAATCGGATAAACAGCTATGGATCTCGGACAATTTATCATACAGAACTTCCATGAGTTCCTCACCTATACGGCATTTGCCAATGCCACGGTGGGAAATCTCATCATGATAGTGGTGGGAGCCTTCTTTATCTGGCTCGCCATCAAGAAAGACTTCGAGCCCTTGCTGCTCGTGCCTATCGGACTGGGTATCATCCTTGGAAACATTCCCTTCCGTGCAGATGCAGGACTGGAGATTGGTCTTTATGAAGACAACTCAGTATTGAACATCTTCTATCAAGGTGTACGACAAGGCTGGTATCCCCCACTTATCTTCCTGGGAATTGGTGCAATGACTGATTTTACGGCATTGTTAGCCAATCCAAAGCTGATGTTGATTGGTGCTTCTGCCCAATTTGGTATCTTCGGCGCCTATATGGTGGCATTAGCCATGGGCTTCGAACCATCCCAGGCTGCAGGTATCGCCATCATTGGTGGTGCTGATGGTCCTACAGCCATCTTCCTGAGTTCAAAGCTCTCACCCAACCTCATGGGAGCGATTGCCGTTTGTGCCTATTCCTATATGGCACTGGTTCCTGTGATCCAGCCGTTCATCATGCGTCTGCTCACCACTGAGAAGGAGCGTGTCATCAAGATGAAGCCTGGTCGTGAGGTATCTCAGACAGAGCGCATCCTCTTCCCAATCATCGGATTGCTGCTCACCACCTTCATCGTACCTTCAGGTCTTCCTCTGCTGGGTATGCTCTTCTTCGGCAATCTGCTGAAGGAAAGTGGTAAGACCACCCGTCTGGCAAAGACAGCTGGTTCTTCACTCAACGACATCGTAGTCATGTTGCTGGGTCTGACTGTTGGTTGCTCTACTCAGGCCAGCGAGTTCCTGACCTTCAATACAATTAAGATCTTCGCCTTGGGTGCTATGGCCTTCATGATTGCCACAGCCTCTGGTGTATGCTTTGTCAAACTGATGAACCTCTTCCTTCCTGAAGGCAAGAAGTTGAATCCGCTGATTGGTAATGCTGGTGTATCAGCTGTTCCTATGGCTGCACGAATCAGCAACAACCTCGGTCTAGAGTACGATCGCCACAACTTCCTGCTCATGCATGCCATGGGTCCGAATGTGGCAGGTGTGATCGGTTCTGCAGTGGCTGCAGGTGCCCTTCTGGGCTTCCTTTCATAAGAAGATTATAAACTTTTAAAAAAAATCCCCACTTTTCTTGTTAAAGCGGGGGTTTTTTATTATCTTTGCCGACAAAATAGAATAAAGATGAATGAGAAAACAGATTCTGAATTGAAACAAGGAATCATCTTGAAGCGTCAACTGACACTTCCTAATGACATAAAAACCATTCCTCAACTGAGTGAATTCATTGAGGAAATAGGTGAAGAATTGGCTATGGAGATGTCAACGATAATGAGTCTGAACCTTGCGTTAGAGGAAGCAGTCGTCAATGTGATGGAGTATGCTTACGCTCCTGGCACATACGGCGAGGTATATCTCGAGGTCACTGCCAATGAAACATCTATAGAATTCATCATCAGCGATAGCGGTATTCCATTCGACCCGACAAAGAAGGAAGAAGTTGACACCACTTTGTCTGCAGACGAGCGTCCGATTGGTGGATTAGGCATCCATCTGGTGCGTGAGATTATGGACTCCGTGAGTTACAAGTATATAGATAACAAGAATATATTAACATTAAGCAAAAAAATAAAATAATTATGATCATTGAAATCAAAGAATTAGATGGCGGTATGAAAGCCATCCTGAATGGCCGACTTGACACACCTGCTGCAGTAAAGGCACAGCAGGAGATTGGACCTCTGCTTGAGAATGCAGACAAGGAAATCATTTTCGATTGCACAAATCTCGAGTACATCAGTAGTTCTGGTTTACGTCTTTTCCTGACTATCCGTAAAGAGGCATCTGTAAAGGGTGGAAAGGTTATCATTGAGAATATCAATGACGAGATCCGCAAGGTATTCATGATGACAGGTTTCTTCAACCTGTTTGAAATCAGAAATGCATAATTTCGGGAAAGGAAGACCTAAAATAGCAATCATCGACCCCAACACCCTTTCGGCGTTGGGGTTAAAGCAGATATTACAGAATGTAATGCCCATTATGACGGTTGACATTTATGGCTCCTTTATGGAGCTGTCAGCCAACAAGCCCGATGAGTATTTCCACTATTTCACGGCAATGAACATCGTGCTTGAGAACAAGGCATTCTTCCTGGAGCACAGACAGAAGACCATCGTCCTGACATTATCTCTCGACGGCATGTCGCAACTGTCTGGCTTCCATTGTCTCTGCACCAATGTCACGGAAGAAATGCTCATACGCACTGTTCTCACGTTACAGCAGCACGCTCATGGGCATGGTGAGCATCTGCCTCCAATGCCAGACATCCTCAAAAAGAAAATTCTCTCTGACAGGGAGATTGAAGTGATGTCGCTGATCGTTCAGGGATATATCAACAAAGAGATTGCCGACAAACTGAATATCGGACTGGCCACAGTCATCACCCACCGGAGAAACATCATGGACAAACTTGGCATGAAGAGTGTCAGTGCCCTTACGATCTACGCCGTGATGCACGGATATGTAGATATCAACAAGATTTGAAGAATCATATGTCCACCCTATCACATATCGCTTTTGAGAATGCATGTGCCGACATCTTCTGCTTCGACAACGGAACAGAAGTCAAGGAGTATCAGGCAATGATACACGTTAGCCAGCACAAGCTTCCCTATGCCCAACAGTTTGAGGCCATCATGAACGCCTACAGTCAGTTGCTTGAGTCCCTACCAGGTACGCAGGCCGTCTTCAAGCGTTATTTCCTCAGCGATGCGGCTAATCAGGCTGATGATGTCATTCTTGCTGATGTTACCGATTGCGCCAAGAGTTTGATCGAGCAGGCCCCGCTTGATGGTACGAAGATTGCCCTCTGGGTCTATCTCATGACGAATGTGCAGACTGGCATCGGCAAAAGCGGACTCTATGAAGTGCGTCATGGAAGTTTCCGTCACCTCTGGAACGGCTCTGCCCACAATCTCGCTGCCAACTCAGAGTATCAGACACGTCTGCTCTTCAACGAATACAACATGCAGTTGCTTGAAGAAGACTGTACGCTCGAAGCCAACTGTATCCGCACCTGGCTGTTCGTCAACGATATCGACCTGAATTATGGTGGTGTGGTTCGTGCACGTAATCAGTTCTTCTTCACACAGGGCCTCACTGTACACACCCATTTTATTGCCTCTACTGGCATTGGCGGACGACAGATGGATCCCAATGTGCTCACCCAGATGGACAACTATGCCATCGCCGGCATCCAGAAGGAGCAGATCCATTATCTCTATGCTCCCACCCATCTCAATCGCACCAGCGACTATGGGGTATCCTTCGAGCGTGGCACCTACATCGACTATGCCGATCGCCGCCATGTGTTCATCTCTGGCACAGCCTCCATCAACAACAAAGGCGAGGTGATGTATCCCAAAGACATTGTCAAGCAGACCCATCGCATGTGGGAGAATGTGGAAGCCTTGCTGAAGGAAGCCGACTGTACTTACGATGAGGTAAGTGAAATGGTGGTCTATCTGCGCGACGTAGCCGACTACGAACTGGTACGCGATCTCTTCGAAGAGCGATTCCCACGAAAGCCTTATGTCATTGTTCAGGCTGCGGTATGCCGCTCGGCATGGCTCATCGAAATGGAGTGTATGGCTGTCAAGCAGATATCCGCTCCTGCACATCCAGCTTTCTAATGATATGGGCAGAATCATCATCGCAGGCATCGGACCTGGTAGTAAGGAAGACATCACACCCGCTGTACTCGAAGCCGTACAACAGGCTGATGCGATAGTAGGCTACAAATACTATTTCCAGTTTATCGAACCCTACGTCAAGAAGGGGTGCGAGTGTATCGACACAGGCATGAAGAAGGAGCGTGAACGGGCTGAACAGGCTTTCCTTCAGGCTGAGACAGGTAAGACAGTGGTGGTGATCTCCTCTGGCGATGCAGGTTTATACGGCATGGCCCCACTGATCTACGAGATGGCTGAAGCCAAAGGCTCCGACATCTCCATCGAGACCCTGCCAGGCATCTCGGCCTTCCAGAAAGCCGCCTCACTCTTAGGCGCACCCATAGGGCACGATACTTGCATCATCTCACTCTCCGACCTGATGACACCTTGGGAGGTCATCGAGCGTCGTATCAAGGCTGCTGCAACAGGCGATTTCGTGACAGCCATCTATAATCCCAAATCCCACGGACGCTACTGGCAACTCTACCGTTTGCAGGAGCTGTTTCTGATGGAGCGTTCTGCAGACACACCTGTTGGCTATGTCCGTCAGGCAGGGCGCCCTGAGCAGCAGGTGAAAGTCACCACCTTAGGCGCCTTCAATCCTGAAGATATCGACATGTTCACCGTCGTATTGATTGGCAATTCCCAATCGTATATTTCTGATGGCAAGATCATCACCCCTCGCGGCTATTATCGTGAGACAGCGACTGAGGGTGAGAAGATTGGGCAGAACATCATGATCGAATCGTTCCGCACCATTGCCAGCGAATTAAAGAAAGACTACCCCCTCGATCATAAATGGGCGTTGCTTCACGCCATCCACACCACAGCCGACTTCGACATGGAGGACATCCTCTATACGGATCCCAAAGCTGTGGAGACCTTATATAACAAGGTGAAGGACGGGACTTTGAAGACCATCGTCACAGATGTGACAATGGTGACCAGCGGCATCCGCAAGGGAGCGTTGTCTCGTCTGGGTGTTGAGGCAAAATGCTATCTGAGTGATCCTCGGGTGGCAGAGATGGCTCAGGCTCAGGACATCACGCGCACACAGGCTGGTATCCGTCTGGCTGTAGAAGAGCATCCTGACGCACTCTTTGCCTTTGGCAATGCACCTACTGCCTTGATGGAGCTCTGCGATCTGATACGCAAGGGCAAGGCTCAGCCTGCCGGCATCATCGCAGCCCCAGTAGGTTTCGTACATGTACGTGAGTCGAAGCACATGGTAAAACCCTTCCGCAACATCCCTAAAATCATCATCGAAGGCCGCAAGGGAGGTTCCAATCTGGCTGCTACCCTCTGCAACGCCATTCTGACCTTCGACGATGCAGCCCAACTTAAACCAGGAAGAGACTTATGAAGTTCATCGTCATTGGGATTTCTGATGCGCCAGAGCCGTTCTTCACGCCTGAGATTCAGGAAATCATCAAGAACGGACGGGTGTTCACTGGTGGCAAGCGTCATCATGAGATTGTAGCCCCACTGTTGCCTACAGATGCCCAATGGATCGACATCATCACCCCACTCGATGCTGTCTTCGAGCAGTACCAGTCGCTCACCACTAATATCATCGTCTTCGCCAGTGGCGATCCCTTATTCTTCGGCTTTGCCAACACCATTCGGCGGAAGATGCCTGAGGCAGAGATCGTGCTCTACCCCACTTTCAACTCCCTGCAGCTATTGGCTCATCGCCTGGTGATGCCTTACCACGACATGCGCATCGTCTCGCTAACAGGTCGCCCTTGGCCTGAGTTCGACAAGGCACTGATTGAGCGGACTACAAAGATCGGCATCCTGACGGATAAGGAGCACACACCAGCTGCCATCGCCCAGCGCATGATAGACTACGGCTACACAAACTATCAGATGCATGTGGGTGAACACCTTGGGAATCCCTCGCTTGAGTGCGTGACAACGCTTTCATTGGACGAAGCATCACGACGTGAGTTCTCCCATCCGAACTGTCTGATTATCGAACAGCAGGGCGAGATGCCAACCAGACTTTTCGGCATCCCAGATGCCGACTTCACCCTACTCGACGGACGAGAAAAGATGATTACAAAGATGCCCATCCGCCTGCTGACACTTCAGGCTCTTGAATTACGCAAAAAGAACGTCTTTTGGGACATCGGCTTCTGCACAGGCAGCATCTCTATCGAAGCCCGTCTGCAGTTCCCTCATCTGCAAATCTGCGCCTTCGAGATCCGTCCAGAGTGCGAGGCAATCATCCAAGAGAACACCCGCAAGTTTGGTGCCCCAGGTATCGATGTGCTTATCGGCGATTTTCTTCATGCAGATCTCTCTGCATTGCCTCGTCCTGATGCTGTCTTCATTGGTGGACATGGTGGTCATCTGAAAGAAATCATAGCGAAGGTAAAAACGGTATTAGCTGATAACGGCTGCATCGTCATGAATAGCGTCAAAGCACCTCTTGTCAAGACAGACAGCCATCAGCTGTGGGACGAAGCCTGTCAGGAACTAAGTCTCAGACAAGCCCCACCAACCAAGATTATCCTCAACGACAACCACCCCATTGAGATCCTCAAAGCCTATTATCATCCTGATAAATAGGCTAAACATCAAACTTAATTCAATCATCATTTAGTGCTTTAGGAAAAAGGCACTATCTTTGCATCAAATCTCCGTTTCAAACTTTGGGATGCACATACCAAACTTTGGGATGTAGATACCAAACTTTGGGATAGACATTTCAAACTTTGAAATAAAAACTAATTCTTATTATGACTAAAACTATTATTAAGGATTCGACGTTTTCCCTTAAGTTCCAAACAAATCCATTCTTTTTTCACTTTTTCATGCCATTTCCTTTTGAGTTTCAGAAATATTTCTTATCTTTGCCAACAGATATTTTTCATAACTATAAGTAAAACCTAATAAACAAAACAGAAAATGACAAAACTAAACGTTATTAAGAAATTCAATCGAACCCGTCTTATGAGAGTTGCACTGGTTCTTTTGATGGTTTGCTTTACCAATGACATGTTTGGGCAGCAGTTGTATGTTGCTATACAGTCTTTTAATATGAGGACAAGGACTGTGAATGAATTCCCAGAGGACGAGCAAACTATGGGAAAATATTTTAGTCTTGATGGACAATTCATTACCTCTTATGAGTATCCATTGAAGAATTTACCATTAAGATATCAATATGATTATACTGATGGTGATCGTTCTTATTATTTAATGGTAAGTACAGACATCATTACAGGACGTGCTTATTATAATAAAAATAATTATGTAGCAGTAAGTACTGAAGGCTATATTGATACAGTTACTGGTGACATAGGATTCACATATCTTCCTATCGACGAGAGCACACTAATTAGTCGTCGTCAAAATGCTGGTAGTGGCTCATCGTATGGTGGTGGCGGTAATGTTTACTATGATGACGGATCCAGTTCTGGCAGCTATTCCTCTGGCAGTAGTAGTTCTGGCTCCACATATCAATCCACTCCACAGCGTTGCCCCGCTTGTAGGGGAACGGGAACTTGCTCGAACTGCCACGGCACTGGTTGGTATCAGGTATCTCATACT
>ONAE01000042.1 GCA_900315695.1 uncultured Prevotella sp.
AAGACTAATTTCAACGATGTCAAAGATCAATTTGGTCCCCTCATTCCGGGGCTATTTGATTAATATTTAAACTCGTCCCATTTTAACGGGACACTAATGATATACTATATTATATAGATATAGATCTAAGTGAAAATTGTGGCGAGTTTAAAACTGTCACAATTGTCACAGCCGTAATCTCCCTGCCTCCGATATTACTTCTCTCTGCCCACGATAATACTGCTCTCTACCCACGACAATACTGCATCTGTAAAATAGATTCAAACCCTCCCAACACCCCCGAAATCGCAGGCATTAACAGAAAATATTGCTACCATTAATCCCCGCAAAATCTACCATTAATGCTAGCAATTTTTCTCTTTAATAGCCGATTTTTTGAGCATTAAAAATGTCAAATTCTCTCTCTATATATATTTCACTTTCCACACAAGCACCTATTTTGTAACTATTGATTAATTATTTAATTACCCACGTTGTGCAATTTAGTAATCCCCCCTCAAACGCCACGTCGTTATAATCGATAGTCTCAACAATCCTATCTGGAAAGACTTTTTGAATAGTATCAACAGCCTGCTTGTCTTCATCTCTTCCGAACACAGGCAATACAATCAAATTATTGACTTCCAAGTAATTCACGTAAATGCCAACTGCACTTAAAGGATGTTTGGAGTCTTTTGGCTCAAAGAAAGGCATGTTGATGTATTTCATACCATATTTCTCTACCACTTTCTGCATACCCTCACGCCAATACTTATATTCGACATCCAAATTATTGCCAAGTATGGTGTCTCGATTTACAAATCTCACCATGCCGTCTGCATGTCCTGTCATATCACTCTTCTGAGCAGGAATGATAATAATCTCACACTCCAAAAGTTTACTTATCTCCTTTACAAGATCGTCTTTATCCCAATTTGGGTTTTCTGGGAAAATCCTGTCTGAAATGATTGCGCGACCTTCACAAATCAGTACGTTACCTCCATCAAGATTAATTTCTGAGAATTCTGCATCGATATTATTCAGTTTACAAACCTCTTTGACATCCGAACGGGAATCTTCCCATTCTTTCTTACCTCTAAGATAACTTGGGTTGTATGTGAATTGTATCAGCTTTCCAGATGGTGTCTGAACTGGCATATAATCGCGACACCAAATATCTTTTGTTGCCTTTAAAAAAGAGTATTTTATATTATGTTTATTAAGAATCTGCGTGAGTTTGTCGCAAGTTGCAGGATACTTATTTTTTAATTCCTCTGATAAATATACCGTTTGCTCCTCGGAAAGATTTGCTGCTTTAATCTTTGGCTTATCCATAATCTGCTCAATTGGTGTGGGTGTAACTTTTTCTTTTACGCTTTTTCTCTTTTCAAGATATCTCGCCTTTATTGATTCTCTAGAGTACCCCAATAAGCTTTTGCACATATAGTCCGTTGGCTCAATGTTATTGCTATCACAGATGTCAAATAATAAATCTTCAGAACCCCGTTTCCCCAGTTCGAAAGTCTGAATATACTCCGTTTTTATTTGTTTCTTAAAGAAATCGTACTTATTGAGCTTTTTAAGGAGTTTTTTCCGCTTGGGTTCAGTTGTGTCTTTATCGACCAACTGTGCAAACAACATTTTGGCAGGACGTTTGTTGAAAACATCAACATCAATAACATCAAATTTCACCCCAAGCGCCATTGCAATGGTAAGTAAACTGGCGACTATGCCAATAATTGATTCAATACTCATATTCTTAAAATTTTATCGTTATTACTACTTCTTTATTACAGGTTCCTTCCAATCATAAATAAAAGGAAGCATATATGTTGCTGTCTTATTTCCAAGTGTATAAGATATCTTACGCTTATACATGTGAACACTTATCATATAAGTTTTTCCATTATTTGTAAGGTCAAACATTTTATTTTTTGGAAATGATTCCCAAATTGAAAATAGCATATCAGAGTTTCCATAAACTGAAGTTAGCTTTGATTCCACATCCTTCTGATTTTTTATTGTAAACTGGTAATTTGCCCATGTATAACCAGAGCATTTTACTTTAAATGTAACCGTGCAACTATCATACTCTTCCACAGATTCACTCAATCTCAAATCATACGAATCTCCTATTGCGAACCCTTTTCCATACCTTGGAAAGTTAACTCTGGCTACACTATTCACCTTTATATAAGGATTAATCCAGTTGAAATAAGCATTTACTTTTTTATCATATTCATCAATACTCTTACCTCCACGACTAGAAATAGTTAATTCTACTTTTTTGTTTAGGGGGTTTGGATCTTCACATAAAACATCATTAGGGATATTAATAATACTGTTCTCTGCGGGAAATTGTATTTCAATATCAGCAGGCTTCTCATATGGAACATTCATATCCTTTAATTCATAAGGTATTGCTCCATCAACAGCATGTAGCCTAGCAAAGTGAATGCATTGTTCTGAGATCATTTTATCCTCTTCACTCTCTTGTCTTTCCTTACGCTTAAAGAAAACGTGAAAAGTAGACTTTTTAAAGTCTCTTATTATACATAGATGATTGCTTTTCTGAAATGTAGTTTCTTGATAGTTCACAGATCGTTCTTTATCTTTTTTCATTTCAGTTTTTATCTTCTTATAGCCAAAATTAGTCAGACTATTCACAAAAGTTGCACCAAAAGATTCTCCTAACGTAAAAAACAACTCCTTTATATCATTTTCACTTGGGCCATATGTGCTAAGACGTCCAAGAAATAAATCTTTTGGATTTATTTGATATTGAGGCCAATATATAAATAAATTAGTAGCCAAATATTTCCTATATTCGTCATTGCTTTTGCTGGAAAGCCTTGCGAACTCGTCAGATGCATCAAAGTTGATTGGTAATCCGCATACAGTCAGCACCATATGTGTTTCTTTAAAAGAGTTTAAATCTAAGACCATGTCGGAGGCTTTAATAATATCACTACTTTTGAATTGAGCAAAAATAGCGTTACACGATGTGATAATCAGTATAAAGAAGACCAATAGTTTCTTCAAATTATCATGTCGTTTAGCTGTGATTCCAATAATTGATTCCAAACACATAATACTCTTGTTTTAAGTTAGTACTCTAAATCAAAGATTGTCTACTATCCGTTACTTCATAAGAAACGGCGCAGACCACCATTCCCACTACAGGCCTTGCACAACCTCTATATCTTAATGGAGAGCCTACGCCGCTAAGGCGTATCTCCTTCAAGATATAGTTTCGCTCGTTTTTCTCTTTCGAGGTGCAAGTTCGTAGTGGGAAAGCGAGCTAAGAAAATATGTGTCTCTTACGAGAACACGCTGCAAATATAGACATTTTATTTGGATATTCGGCAAAGAAATAAGAAAAACTTAATAATCTAGCATCAAATGACATCGTTTCAATGCCGTTAGAAGTGTAATTGTAATGGTTTACCTCTTTTCCCCTGTCTGTTGTTGTTGGGGGCTTCACTTGGAACTTCTATATTCAAATGAGTACACCGACCGAAAAAGCTATAAACAAGAACATATAAAAGAAATAAAAAGCATTGATTTCAGTCGTTTGCGAGATAATCATTTTCTATAAATTGTTAAAAAGTACTTATTCCCTGCTAAAATTGGCAACCTATTGGTAACTCATTGAAATATTATTTCTATCTTTGCACAAGTGTGATGCAACAAGATGTAAATGTCTGGTTGCTGGTATCTATAAGATTAGGTGCAGTTCTGGCATTTGTGGTATTTGGATTTATATTGATAGGTAAAATTAATAGTAATTAATATGGCATTAATCGTATTGTTTGCAATTTTGGGTATTATTGCAGTCGCAGGAATAGTATGGTCTCATTACTACTTCCAAAAATCAGCTTAGGCAAAAGGATTAGAGTATTTATATAAAAATGGCTCAAGGTATTTCCTTGGGCCATTTTGTTTGCTTCTTCTAAGTCAAACCCATCTCGTACATACGCAGATTGATTGTCTCAATCAATGTCGGTGGTTTTACAGGATAATGGATGTGCTCATATTCCTCCACCAAACCTGATATGAGAGTTAGTTCTATCATGTTGGGGTCAGTTGCGGGCGTCTGCCCGTTGACCACCTTAAGCAGCTCATTGATTCTATCACAAGCCACCTTGTATTCCATTTCATTCTTTATATGTACCATACCCTATAAATTTCCTATGTCATATTCTGGTCAGGTTTGAGTACCCCGACCCGGAATCGGGACAACTTCGTAATTAGGTGATATTTAATTTGTTACTCATTCGGTTGTTCTTAAAAAGTGTAGGAAAAGTGTAGAAAATGACATTTCTGCGCATTTATCACTGTATCGCTACATGCATTGCCAAGGATCGGGTTAGCCGATGGAGAAATGTTCCTCCGAGTAGTCGGCCACCAGACCCGACAGCCGTTCCAGTTCAATGCTGTTCGAGTCAGTCCGAGGCGTTGTCTCATCAACGAGGGGCAGCAGCTGTTCGACCCTTGCAACAGCCCGCTCGTACTGTTCGTTATTCTCTATCGTTGTCATAGCTGACTTCTTGGTGGCAAAGGTACGAAGAAAAAACAAATATCTCTCATGTTAAATCTTTTCAAAGTCAGAATTAAACATTTTATGCAAAATAATACAAAAATTAACACACAGATAAGGCCTCCATTTCCTCGCACCCTTCACCCCCTTCAGGGGGATGCTTGCTTCTTTCCCACACATTTAAACTTTCGGAATCAGCCCATCGTAAACATCAATACCTACTTTTATTGCAAGGTCTGCTGATTACTTCTACCACATTTCGCCAAACAATTAGAGACAAAGGTGATTTATAAGGTTCTTTCCCACACATTTAACCTTTCCACCCACACATTTAACCTCTCAGAGTCATTTTCTTTCCCACACATTTAACCTTTCTACCCACATATATAAAAATAATGTGGGCAAGAAAAAGAGAAAGAAATTTTAATAATTGTTTGGTGGTTTCAAATAATCTTTGTATTTTTGCAACCGCTTACAATACGATGGTAATCCATCCGGCAGGGCGCACGTCAGACGCTCAGCTATACCAGCCGGGCATTTTTTATGCCAATTGGGGTATGTTGTAATACCTATACGGCTGCCTTCTCGTAATACTAACACTGCCCTTCGGGTGAGTCATCGTATTGTAAGCAACGGGGAGTGCAGCCGTTTCTCTGTCTCTGCGCCAGTGCGGTTTGCTGGCATGCTTACAATACGATGCAATTATGAATCAGTTACAGAAATTAAAAAAGCAAGTGTTTTCGCAGAAAGACACTGCAAAAAAACTTAAGAGAGCATTGTTCACTATTTGTAGACAATCTACTACGGGCAATACTCGTTACATCATTTTTCCTAAGAAACTTCACGTAAAGGAAGTTATTTGTGAATCCTCACAAAAGATTGAAGATGTAACAGAATTCATTGAAATAGTATATTCTATATTCCTGGATATAGAGTACGCAAACAAAAGAACCGTCATTGCACAAACAGTGGCTGATTGCGCAAATAATGGTCCAATTTTAACGTTTTAACGACCGGGTAAGTCGTGAAATTGTTAATATACGACTTTTTTTTTTGCAAGACCCTCGTTTTGGATGAAATAAAATACATTTGCAGCAAAAAAGAAAAATTAAATGCAAATAGGTATGAATACGAACATCATGAAACAAGAAAGTGCTACTGTTCCAGGTTGGGAACACGCTCTCGCACGCGCAGAAGAAATGCTCGGTGCAAATGCAGACACAAAAATGGTGTTGGCACAGCAGATAATCCAGCAGCAGCAGATGGAAGGACGTATCCAAGCATTGGAAGATATCATGCTATGTCAAAAGGAAATTCTTAATTTCGACGAAGCTGCGGCATATCTTAGCATGTCGAAAAGTACTCTTTATAAACTTACCTCTAAAAAGGAAATTCCGCATTACAAGCCTAATCGTTTTGTTTTTTTCGAGAGAGCTGAATTGGATGGATGGATAAGGGATGCCGCTGTCAAAACTGAAGAACAGTTGAGTGATGAAGCAATAAAATACTGTTACGAGCGGGCTTCACGTGTATAATAGTTATGAAGAAAGGGACAAAACTCATCATTAGTATGGACAACCAGGACATATCTATATCTTGGCTGTTCGTTTGGGCGAGATATAAGTCTAAGCTGACAATCCATCAGATGAGACTTGTTATTCGAATCCTTGAGTTTTGTCAGAGAGACATAAAGGGTGCTAAATACAAAGATAATCTTCGTCAGTTAGATTACCTGCAAGATGATGTTGTTTTAAGAATGCCAGTGAGTGATGTTTACTTTTCTGATTTCACTCTTCAAACAATTAGAGATGATTTGAAAAATCTCCGTGGAAAGACCATTGAATTTTATGACTATAATAATAATGTATGGAATGCATGTGGCTTCATAGAGAAACCCCACGTATTTGAACGGATAGGTATGCTGGAATTTAAGATTGATCTCAAATTTTGGAAACACCTCCGTAATTTAGCTCATGGTATCAGAAGGTGCGAATTGGACAAGTTGCTTGTTCTTCCAACAGTTTATGCCATGTGGTTCTACATGTTTATATCGGAACAAGAAGCGCCTAAAGATATAACCATAGAGCATCTGAAAGAAAGATTGGGTATCGCTGAAGATGAATACAAGCGTTCAAATGGAAAAGATCGGGTTGATCATCTTGAAGAGCGTGTTTTAAAACCCGCTCAGAAAGCTTTGAATGGCTCTTGTCCCTATACTTTTAAATATGAAAAAATACGCGTAAATCCAAAGAGTGACAATAGTCCGGTTAAGTTATTCCGTTTTATACCAGTCTATCAGTCTCAGTACCGCGATGAGAATCTCGAAAAGAAGGCTTTGTTGGCAAAGACTTCGGTGAGCATGCTTAATCCACAGGTCTATGAATATATGGAGAAAACCATGGGGTTCGAACGGAATGAACTTCAGGCTAATAAGGAAACCTTGGATAACGCAATAAAGTATATTCCTAACATCATGGATAAGTTAAGCAGTATTCAAGGGCGAAGACGAGAGAGAGATGGCACCACCAAGCCTAAAGGCTGGGTTATCAACGCTTTGAAGTCCGAAATTGAAATCGCCAAGAAAGAACAAGACACCACTAAGACAGTCATCACAAACAATGGCTATATAGCAGATATGTTCGATGCAAATCGATAAAAAATAACAAATGTATAGGATATGGTATACAAAAAGAACTCCCGGCGAACTGACAAACAGCAGCCCATCGATCCAAATTACGCTCATCTTCAGCCACAGGCTCCAGAAATTGAGCGTGCAGTATTAGGGGCACTCTTAATAGATAAGGATGCCTTTGAAACGGTATGTAAATGGCTTACCCCAGAGACTTTCTATCTCCCTAATCACCAAAAAATCTATAGTGCTATTCGTGATTTGGCTATGGCCGAAAAACCTGTAGACGTTCTAACAGTTACAGAAAAATTGGCAAAAATGGGACTGTTAGAAGACATAGGTGGCCCTGCTACCATTGGTGAGATTTCTGGTCGAGTGGCTACGAGTGCAAACATTGATTACCACGCACGAATCTTGGCACAGAAATATTTGAAACGTCAGCTTATATCAACTACCAGTGATATACAGACAAAGGCTTTTGATGATACAATTGACGTTGATGACCTGATGGAACATGCGGAAGGTAGAATCTATGAACTCGCAAAGCGTGACATCAAGCAAGACTTTTGCGACATTAAAGAAGCAGTAAAAGAATCCTACGATAAGACGATGAGAGCTTATTCCAACAAAGGAGAATTGACTGGTGTTCCTACAGGATATTTTCGATTAGATGAAGTCACCAATGGCTGGCAGAACACCGATTTTATTGTCTTAGCAGGCAGACCCGCTATGGGAAAGACTTCTTTCGCATTATCCCTGCTTAAAAATATAGCAGTAGATAGAAGAATACCATCGGCATTCTTCTCTCTCGAAATGTCAAAGGTTCAACTGGCCGACCGCCTCATAGCCAATGTGACAGATATAGAAGTTACAAAAATAGCGAATGGGCAGTTGTCTGATATAGAACTTTCTCAATATGACAGTAATCTTCCGACTCTCATGGATGCACCTATATACATAGACGATACTCCAGGATTGTCGCTTATGGAATTGAGGACAAAGGCAAGAAGATTGGTGCGTGAACATGGAGTAAAAATCCTCTTCGTAGATTATCTTCAGCTGATGAATGCCAACGGTATGCATTTCTCTTCACGTCAAGAAGAGGTGTCAACCATTAGCCGCTCCCTAAAAGGATTAGCCAAAGAGCTGAATCTTCCTGTCATAGCATTATCTCAACTGAATCGTGGAGTTGAGAGCCGTGAGGGACTGGAAGGGAAACGCCCACAGTTGAGCGACCTTCGAGAGTCTGGAGCCATTGAGCAGGATGCGGATATGGTGCTGTTTGTGCATCGTCCAGAATATTACAATATCTATCAGGATGATAATGGGCGCGACCTGCGCGGAATGGCGCAGATGATCATTGCCAAGCACCGTAAGGGTGCAACGGGTGACATTCTATTATCTTTCAAAGCAGAATTCACACGATTTGAAAATCCTGAATATTCTGCCCTGAGATAAGACTTGCTGACGCACAGATGCTAATTCAGAAGTTAGTCTCTCATATATAAACAATGTACACACTTAAACATTTAAACATAAAGACGTTATGAACAACAAAATCATTCTCACTACAGCACTCAAAGGCGGCGTCGGTAAGAGCTGCCTCTGTGCGAACTTCGCCACATTCTTCGTGGAACAAGGCCAACCAGTCATGGTACTGGATGCCGATATTCAGCAATCAATCTCACGCCATAGGAAGCGAGACCTTGACTCTCATCCGTCGGCCAAGATACCCTGGCAGGTTCATTTTCTAAACCCGACAAACCTTGATGGAGTACGGGTGATGATGGAGCGTGTAAAGAAACTGCCATGCATTGTTCTCATTGACTGTCCTGGCAACATCCAAGATCCGGCACTCCAGATTATCTATGAGGCAGCAGACGTAGCCATTATCCCCTACGAGCTGAACTCTGACAGCGTGGATGCCACCAAAATCTTCGCAGAGGTGTTCAAGAAGAACTTTACAGCCAAGATGTTCTTCATCCCCAATAAAGTTTCGGCTGTATTTGAAAAGAGGGGTGAAGTTCGCAAAGCACGCGAGGATGCCGTAGAAGCGCTTAGTAGAAAGTTGGGCGAGATAACACCCGACATTCCTCTCACCACCCATCTCAATGGTTACTCCACTCTGGAACTATTCAACTTCGAAAAGCGAAAAGCCCTCAAATATGCTTTCGGACAAATATATAAATATGTAACGTGTTAAAATGATGTGGTTATGGCAAAGAAGAAGATTATAGACAATCCAGCCAACAACATCAATCTTGTAGGTGACATGTTGGTCAGCACTGGTAATACAGTACCAGAGAAGAAAGAAACAGTGCAGAAGTCAATAACTCCGCAGGTTACAGCCAATACCGGCTGGACACACTTCACGGTCATCTGCAACGGTGACCTTGTAGAGAAGATAAAGGCCATAGCCCAGAAGGAAGGCTTTACCATCCGTGATGTCGTAGAGAAGTTCTTCAGGAATGGCATCGGTAGTTATGAAAACAAGCATGGCCGTGTGACTGTCAAGAAACGCAAGAGACAGGACATTGACGATGTATTGTAACAAGAAACGGCAAACCTCACGGCTTGCCGTTTCTGACTTTTGTGGTAATTTTTAGCGTTTGCTATTATTCAGCGTCTGAGAAGCCTTGCAGGAAATCCAACGAACATAGTCCGAGAATAAGTAGCAATGCCCACGCGCTGTGGTAGAGTTTCACAACTCCAAATTAAATCATTTTCTGTATCAGCATCTGTGTGTTGGCATACAGTGGCGTGTCGGTCTTACCGAGGACAGTGGCGGGTAGTGTGGCCATCTCCGCAAGGTTATCCATCGGCACCAGTACGTTTTTCGCGCCGTTCTCCGACAGCATTGATACACGGTCGTTGAAGTTCAACGCACGCTCTATAGCTCCACCGATGCTGATGTTGCCGACCACCCCAAGACCAGTTTTCAGGTTGCGTCCGAATACCGATGAAACGATAGCAGCAAAGACGGCTCCACCGATACCCTTATGCACGCCAACACCAAGTAGCACGGTCACCTGTACCGTCACGTCGATGTGCATCAGCGAGTGTTGTTGGGACAGAATAGCCCGTTCGTTGGCACGTATGTAGTTATAGGTATTCTTGATGTCCTCTTTTGCCTCCGTGGAGTTACTACCTGTCACCGTCAGCTTACCGTTGCCAGGCATAGTGATGACCTCAATCTTAATGAGCGACACCTTGTCGCCATCACTGGTGGCCGTGTAGCAGGTACCAGGCTGTAGCGGTGCTTCCTCAATCAGATTTGTGCCACGTTCCTCTGGTACTGACACAAAGAATTCCTCCTGCGTTTCCTTGTCGATATAGGAGAAGTTCGTATCCCAGAACTCCATTCCGCCGATACGCTTCAGCTGTTCCTTCACACGGCGGCGCATTTCGATAGCCCATACCAGATACTTGCGCACATCCTCCTTAGTGAACTCACCGTCGGGGTGCATCAGTTTGATCAGTCCCGATACAGTCTTACGTACTGGCTTCGTGTCGCGCTGCTTCATCTGTGCGCCAAGCGTAAAGTACTTATCTATGGCATCGGTATAGGTCATCTTCCGTTGTGTATGCAGGAATTCGCTGAAGAAATCTGTGCTGAAGCCGAAATGGTTGGTAAAGTTCGATGGTGCGAACTTCATCACCTCCCATCCGGGCAAGAAGAAGCCGATGCGATCGAGGAAAGCTGTGTCATTACATATCTTATCAGAGAATGGAGAGAATAGGTGCGATGTTTGGAGCACCGTCTCTACCGGCTGATTGATATTGCCGTTCAGCACAATGGACGCATTGGCTGCTTTCTCACCTGCCTTTCCTGCGCGTGAGAAACTGCCGCTCTCCATATAGTCCTTCATCAGCGGTACCACCTCTTTGTCTTTGAACAGTTCATCCGTCGATTCGTCGAAGCAGATAGCATCCCACCGGCCTACGGCACCAATCTGGCCGCTGCTGTTGTTGACAAACAACGATGCAGCCGTTCCCTGACCGCCGCTTACCAACATGCTGTATGGTGAAAGTTCCTTAAACACAAACGACTTTCCCGATGAGCGCGGGCCAAGTTCTGCCATATTGAAGTTGGCTTCCACCAAGGGGATAAAGCGCGAGAGTAACAGCATCTTCATGCGCTCTGTCATTCCCTCCGACTCCGGCTCGTAACCACCACTGCGGAGCAGAACATTGAGCCATTCTTCGTTGGTGAACATTCCCCTTGCCCTGGCTATCCGCTCTTCCTCAAAGGTTGACAGCTGTATGGGGCGCACCTTACTGATGACAAACGGGAAGATTTTCTTTCCAATCATCTGACTGGAGTCATAGTCCACATCGATGATGGCCCAGATGCCACCCGTCAGCATCTTCTCATGCTGGCTGATAATCTCTTCTGAGATATTAGCATCGCGGATGGCAAGGTTCGACAACTCGGCCCAATACTTGTCCTTTGAAGGATCGAGCCTTACACCTATCTTGTCGATAATCTTATAAGTACCTTGTTCACGTATCTTTGCCTGCACCAGTGTAGCTTCATCGGGATTGACATAGTGGTCGCGAAGCACCCGCTTCACACTGTCTATCCCCTCCTGGATTTTCTCTTCGTCATCAGTGCTGCATGAATTGGCAAGCAGGTACTCCAGCACAAAGACAGGCACGTTGGCACCGCCTTTTACACTGCGTACAACGTCCTTGCGGACTACATATCCCTTGAACTGGTCTAATAGTTTTGAATCAAGTTCTATCATGTCGTTCTTCTTTTTTCGTTAGAATAAGTCATCAATGTCTCTTGACTGAGATTTCTTGATGGCACAACAGTCAATCTGTGCCGAGGTATCTTTGTCTACGAGCACCACCTTGTCTATGCCATGGGCCATTTCAAATTCCACGTTGACCGTTTCACCAGGTTTCATGGAGTAGATCATGTTTCCGATTATCAACGTGTTTCCTGCATACAGCAGTAGTTTTATCTTTCGTTCACTGCGGAAAATATCAGACTTGCTATTCTCTGCCTGCAACTTCACAGTGAAGTAGTTGCCAGTCACGGCCTGCAGTTCCTTTTTGTTTGATATGGCAATTCCAAGTGCCATATCATTAGTTTCTGTGGTCAGCTCGTATGCCGGTATGATGCATTCCTGCGGAGTAAAGCCACCATGCGCATAGCCATAAGCCCCTTTGGTGACAAAAGGTTTGTCGGTCTTGGCGTAGTATTGGTAATTGCTGCCGAAGTAGCGTCCTGCCATTTCTATCAGGTTGTTCTTCTTCTGAAGCGGTTCTTCCGTCAGCGCATACCGTTCATCCAGCTTCATCAGTGTCCCGTCGGGACGAGGTTCCTTGTCTGCTTCATCCAAAATACCAGTGATGACAAAACCGTGGTCGGTGGTCAGCACCACCTTGCCATAGCCCAAACGGAAGAGCAACAAAATCTTCTCGCGCAGTTCCTGCTCATAGTTATTGATGTCTTTCAAGCCTCCAAGCTGTTTCTTCTCGCCCACCTGGTCTATATCACCGTAGTTCAGTACCAGTCTTTGGGCGGTGGTTCCTTCGTTCAGCATGTCGAGTTGCATGATGACAACATTATCATAGACAGCTTTCAGTGCATTGAAACGGGTCTGAGCATTCATCGTTGGTTCTGTGCATCCAAACAGAGCACTCATGCCGTTCTCTGTCACTGATGGCAGTACGGCGAACTCTGCGTTCTTGGCAACCTTCACATTCTTGTCCCCGATACCATTCACAATGGCTTCTGCTATCTCCAGACGCAGGCCGTCACACACTATGACAGCCGTCCGTTTGCCACCGCCAAGTGCATTTACAACAAGATTCTGCTGTGTAGGCCGGTATTGGTCGTTCAGTCCATACCAGCATGTCAGCAATTCATTGTTCAGCAGCGTGTAGTGCTCTTGTAGCGGGCGTAGGGTGTTCTGATCGTTCAACCATGCAACGAATATCTTTCGCATGGCGGTGTCGAGCTTGGCAAAGTTCCGTTGATAGTATGTCGCCATATCCTTATAGGTAGATATGCCTCCAAGCCCTTTTACCGTAAAGGTGCTGAGCAACAGCACACTGGATAACCACTCAGGCTTGAAAGCCTTTGCCTTTTTGCTCTCCACGCGTCGTTTGATGAACGTGATGACAGGTGCAGTGTCATGGTGGAACTTCATGGCTTCGCTGAGTTGCTTCGTTACCTGTTGGTCAAGTGCCAGGAACGGATGGTCTGAATGCACCTTCAGCGAATCTGCATCGGCAGGCAGCTGATAGTTTGATACATAGCGGCGCAGGCTCTCTGCCTTCTCCGTACTGTCTGCCCAGTGGTAATAGACTTCCAGCAGCAATCCGTCAATGGTGTTCGCTATCAGCCTTTGCAGGATGACATTCGCCACCTCCTGTGCCATCGTCTCTGCTGGCTGTTCGATCTGAGGTCTGTCTATCAATCGATAGATCTCACCCCGGAACACATTCCACACCGTATCATCCATCTTCTGACGGGTAGCAGCGGGTGTATGAAGGAAGTCGAGCAGCCACTCATCTATTCGCAACGGTTCTGTGATACCGTCGGCTACCGACTGCCACCACTTCACATTCTTACCCTCACTGAGTTTGGCGGCAAGCAATAGTTTGTCTTTGCCCAAATGGGTGTTCTTGCCGGTAGCCGCAAACAGTTTCTGGCGGACGTATGCCTCCATGTCGTCGAGGACTACCATCCCGCATGTCTGTACATACTCCTGCAGGAAGGTCAGCCTGTCGGCCTTCTTCTTAGCATAGAATACCACAGGACTGTCTGCATGCTCCTTTTCGGCAAGATACTTTGCTTCAATCTCGCTGTACTCATTTGTGATGGGCAGTTGCTTCACTTCGTCGGGGAGATACTTCAACAGATACTCACCTTCGCCTGCGGCATCAGTTACTACCAAGCAGCGATGTTCTGCCAGTATGTGCTCTATGTCTTCTTTGAACCAAGTTCCTATCATGCTCTATTCTGTTTCTATTCGTCAATCTTTGTCTCTATTCTGCTTTTAGCCGATGTGGAATTGATGGCCGTGTGTCAAATTTCACTGCAACTATCTGTATTTCAGACATATTTAACCAAAAGACTTACCTGTTCTCGTTTCCAATTCTCAATTCCATTTTGCCTTTTCGGCGCATTTTTGTGGAATCGACAACTGTTTATCATTCCACCAACTCGTATTTTATCCATCTGTTAGAACCTAACTTACGGATATATCCGTCCTCGACCAATACTTGCAGTTGCTTCCATATTTTCTTTGAAGGAATCTCTTCGCCTATTCGTTTCTGAATTTCCGTAGCCGATGCCTTCTTGTATATGCGCATGTCCTCTTTTATAAGCTCTTTGATGCGGTAATCCTCAATTCTCTTCAAAGAAGTCTTTCCTTTGTAGTCGCTTCTTCTCAAAATGTCGGGATTGACCCGGTATTCTTTGGCTTTGGAGTGAACATCGGTACCGATGACAAGTTCTTTGTCAATCAGCAGACGCAACCATGAGCGAAGTTCGTCTGCATCCTTCAGATTCAGTATTTTAATCAGCTCCGATGCCGTGAGGCTTTCATGCAAGGCTATCAGTCCCAGACAAATCAGCTGTTTCTGCTTGATGTCATAGTTCTGGTCAGCATGTTGCATCACCTTGATGACCTCTTCATTGATGATACGCCTGTCAATGCGAACGGACACACTGTCATCCCCTTCGGTAACCACAGGTATGGGTTTACCGTTGGCCAACAATGTTTCATACATCATGTCATAGCCCGATCCTTCACGCTCCATCAGGTGCAGGGCATAGAATACCGCTGCCATGTGGTCGTTTCTCTTTTTGGTAGTGTGCAGGATGTTCTCCACTGTCACACCCAACGGCAACCTGCCGGGATTCACCACGTCTATATGGTCAGGATGGATATTGATAAAGATATCGCCTCTTACCGTATAGGGTCTATGTACGAGACTATTGGATAATAGCTCACGTACAACTTTCTCAGGATATGCCAGGATGTTGCGTCTGAACATTCCTTCTGAAATCTCCGAACTTTCTTTCCA
Source organism: uncultured Prevotella sp. (assembly GCA_900315695.1). GTDB lineage: Bacteria > Bacteroidota > Bacteroidia > Bacteroidales > Bacteroidaceae > Prevotella. The sequence goes on from ONAE01000042.1 coordinate 15,198, forward strand.
CTCTGGTACACGCTCCCAGATGTCGTTAATCATCTCGTAGGGATTCATCGTGTAGTCATCCCACAGCCACTTGTTCACCTTCTCACCGTCCTGGTCGTATTTGATGCATTGTATGATGGGGGCATTCTGAATTCTTCCCCGTTGGGTCTGCTTACCGATGAAGAGTACACCGAGGTTTGTCATCTTGTCGGAATCAGGATCGGTAAGATAGTAGAAGTCCAGTATTTCCTTGGTATCCTTCTGTTTGACAAAAGGCGTTACGCGGTCGGATGTCTTCAGCAGTTTGATAAAGGCTTCCAACTTTTCTGGGTCAGCATCCTGCCAACTGTATCTTGTCACGGTATCTTCCCAGCTGATGCATCCCTTATCCTCTGCCAGCCGGGAGATATCCTCTGGTGTAATTGGCTTGCTTTGGTCACCGATGCGCAGGTAGAATTTGCCCGATTGGGTGGCTGACGGTGCATTGGTACTGCGTAGGATCTGCAGTTTGATGAACTCACCACCATTTTCTGCCTCGAATACCTGTGCAGAGAGGGTAACACCTTGTGTCTTACCACTTATCTTGTTTACTATTTCTGTGGCAAGCCCTTCAGGTATCTTCTGCCCTTCGGGTGGCATGTCTTGGTCATCTTCTATACCTATATCTATATAGCCACCCTCTGCGTTGCTAAAAGCTACGCAGTCCTTGGCCAGTTCGTTGAAGTCAGCCTTCTTACCCCACACCGTGCGGAGGGACTTTTTATCGTATATACTGTTTTCTTTCATCTTCGTTTACGTTATTACCAATCGGCATTGAGATACTTTTTCAGCTGCCCGGCATTGAGCACCTCGTAGCTGAGCATCTTGCGCTTCTGTAGTGGTGCAATATTCTTGCCAACGCCGTCATCGAGTTTCGGGTCATAGCCGGTAGCGAGGAGGTCATCCACTTTCTGGCAAAACTCTTGCAACTCTGTCAGTGTCTCGCGAAGCTCTTGTGCCTCCATGCGTCCCTCGGTATTGCTGGTGTCGAGGGAATTGAGACGATCGCTAAGGGCTGCCTCACGGTTAGCGGCATATATAGAGCGGACACGATACAGGGCATCGCGGCTCCACTTGTAGATGCTGACGTAAAGCTCTAAGGCATGATGTGGCCCACTGCTGAGGTGCCAGATGAACGGCGTCTTGGGCAGATACATGAAGAGGTTCAGGTGGTCGCTGAGTTGCTGGAAGAATCGTTCCTGCAGATACTTCTCCAATCCACAACCCAACAACTGGCATACCTGAGAGAACTGTGCTGTACTATAACCACGCTCCATCATTTCCTTTTCTATACGGATGGCAAGGCGTTCCTCTCCGAGTCTGTCGCCTAATGGGATGATGCCGTCATCATCCTTTGCCAGTACGGTGCGGATAACATCGGTTATCAGCTCAAAGGCCAACACCTGTGTGCGCTGTGGGGGCAGCACATTAGCATTCTTGAACTGCCACCATGCTTCTACGGGGTTTACATTACGCTTAATGCAGAACTCTTCCCACTCGTTGTTATTCTGGTAGAGGGTATCGAAGTCGGTAATCTTTGGCAAGTCATCACGCTCCTCCAAGTTCTCTAAATGTTCCAGTACATCATTCGTTGGTTTGAACTCGCTTTCTAACATGAGCCACTGTTTATAGGCAACCTTTGCCTCATAACTCACAGGCAAGTCACCAACAGGGATGCCTTCTTTGTCCAACACCATCTGTTTGTCATGCTCACTCAATTCATAGACCTCAAAGACAGTCTTGTTGATGATGCTCTCGTTGAGGAGAATTTGAGTAAGGAAAGCATTCTCCTTATTGTAAAACAAGATAAGAGAAATATTAATATCCTGTTTCGCACTTAACGGAGTGCTCTCATAATGAGGTTCTATAATAGAGTAATGACAAAGCCTTTCTCTTAAATTAGAGTTTTGCTTTGACAAATAGTGAATTGTCGTTTGTTGAGTTTTGGAAGGGACTGCAAACGGAACTCTTTTAATATCACCTTGTGTAACGTTAACCGTTGGGTTCAAACATTCAAGAAGATATGTAGACAAAGTTGAATTCAAGAACCCCAGATAGTAATATATATCATCAAATTTACCAGAAGGATAAATACCCGGTCCGGCACCGCTAATGACCTGATTGAAAGGCATATATCTAAAAGAGCATCCTCTACTTCCGCTGCTGCAGTATGTGACACCTTCTTGCAGATAAAACGACTCACTTGGCAGACGATTGCCATGAGATTTCAGATAGTCATACATCGTTGGATTATGATATGCTAAAACCACCCAATTGTTGCCATACCATTTTCGGAAAGGACCTCCTTTCGGATAAAACACATATTCTTTTTTAACATTGGGGTTTTCGGATATTTTGTTCTTATCAACTTCCCAAAAATACCTTAGTGTTCTTTCGTTATTGCCTGTTGCTCCTCCTTGTCGGATGAAAATAGTATTATCTAAATCTTCGCTCCCGAATTTCTCTCTGAACTCATCTGAAATCCAGTAGATGAAAGGATATGACTTGATGCCCTTCAACTTCGATTGGGGAAGGGTATAAACACGGTCATTGGACAGACCATTGAGATAGTCAGAATATGCCTGTGCCAGCGAGCCTTTCTTGAATTTCTCTTGCTGATTGGCTGTGATATTAAAGTAAATGCCGGCAGTCTTATCCTTGATGTTCATGTCAAGTGTATAGAACGTAGCATCGAGCAAGATGCCTGGGCCAAACAGATTCACTCGGTCAAGTCCATAGTCCACCATCACATTGATATGTGTCTGTTCGAGCATAAACTTACGCACATCCTCAAAGGTCTTGATAAACATAAAAGTGTGAGGGTGAATCATTCCCACCTTTCCATCATCCCCAGCCAATTCACAGCATCGCTTGATGAAACAAGCATAGAGGTTGCTGTTAAATTTCAAAGGCTTTTTATAGTTCTCCTCAATGAACGCTTTCAGTTCAGTACCAAAGTCGCCACTATCTGTATATGGAGGATTGGCTACCACTACATCATATTCGTTGGCAATGATTTCGAGGAACGAGATGGCATCGTTAGTCTTTGCCAACGTATAGGCATTGCTGCCATGTTCGCCCAGCTCGTTCACCTTCTGTCGCAACTGATTCATAAACTGCTGCTTAAAGGAAAACATATCCTCCATCTGCTCTTGTGCAAAGAGGTTGTGGTTAGAATCGTTGGGAAGAATCTTGTCCAAAGTTTCATCCACACGCACCAGCGAGCCGAATTTGTAGGCATTGCTCAGGTCGCCCCATATCATCCGCATGATGTTACGCTTAGATTCATCCAGATTGTCTATGTTTTCGAAGGTGTCTTTTACCTTTTCATAATCATCAAGGAAGAAATGCGTACTCACCACATTGGTAAATGCTGGCCAATGACTACGATGACCACCTAATTCGCGCGCCTTGATGAAGAGGGCTATCTGTGAAATCTGTGCTGCACGCTCATCCAAATCAACACCGAAGAGGTTGTTCTCCACAATCATCTTAGGAATATCACGACGGCTGTAGTCACGCTCATAGTTCTCCATCTGATCTACGTATAAGTCGTAGAAGAGCGAGAAAGCATAAATCAGGAAGTTGCCAGAACCACAGGCTGGGTCGAGCAGTCGCATCTGGCGCAAGTCCTTGGGATGGCGCACCTGATGGTCAGGAATATTGGCTATCTGGTATTTCTCTTTAATACGGCTGTCGGGGAACATCTCCATATATGCCTTACCCAGCGTGTTGTCAACAAGAAACTTCACCACCCACTGGGGCGTATAAACCTGACTCTGAAGCGACACCTTATTATATTCTGTCTTCTCGCCACTCTGCTTCAATGCCTCTTTCTCTACGGCATTGAAGTTCTCGTAGAGCCAGCCAAGGATGTCATCACCCTTCCATACATCTGCTCCACAGTCAGTATCCTCCTCCACGGCATTGAACTTCTCGATAATCTCGTTCAGTTCATCAGCAGTTGGCATCAATGCGTATGGATAGTCTTTACGATAAAGGGGAATATGCTCACCAAGATTGTCGAACTGGTCACTGAGGAAATGCTTCACACACATTATGCTCAAAGGAGCGTCCCGCATTCTCCTTCCGTCGGGTGATAATCTCAGGAAACAATTCCTTCGACTCCATCACCTTGATGGCAGCAATGCGGTTGAAGAGCGTAAAGACACATTCATTGATGGCTGCCTGACGTGCCTCCTCATAGTTACCTAACTCGCTCAGGTGACTGCTCATCAGTTCATCCAGTTTCCTGCGTTTCTCTTGGTGCTCTGCCGGAATTTGCTCTACAGGTAAGGCAGTTTCCTTACGAAGTCCCATGCGAGAGAAACGATTATCAAATGCCTGCTGAATCAGGCGGCGTATGTCGAGAACGTGATTGATTAGTTTCATTATTCGTCGAATTTAAGAATGTCGTTTGTATCAAATTGATTGACCATCGCCAACTGTTGCTTCAGCCATTGCTTGTACTGAGCCACACTGAGTTGCCCAGTTGGAAGTTGGTTACGCAACTTGCGTTCCTTAGGCTGTGGCTTTGGTTGCGGCTGCGGATTGGGATCTCCAGGACCAGACTGTGGTTGGGGCTGTGGCTGTGGCGCAGGCTTCGGGTCAGATGTACAAATCTCTGTTTCCATCACATCTACGTCAACGTTCAGTTGTGGCAGCATATTAATGGCACTCACGATGTCACGAAGCTGAAGGTGACAATTGGAGCAACGAATCTCGTAGTCCATCAACTGGATTTTCGAAATGATGTATTTTTTGCATACATCTTCCTTTTCCCTAACTTTAGCATAGAGCCTTGTATTCCACTCTGCAGGATATTGATCAGCATTCTTCTTGATAGCTTCAATGCGGGTCAACAGGTCTCCATATCCATTAATCATCTGTTCAGCTTGATGATCCATGTTTTGGTAGTACAAGTCCTTGACGTTCTGGTACTCCTTTTTCATCTGCTGATAATTGTGTACAGGATCACTATCAAGCATCTGCAGATAGGCTTCATGAATCTGGTCAAAAGACTGCATTGGAGAACCCACAAACTCCAGTTCGTTCTTTACATCGAGGAAGTAATCCTTCTGATACTCAATCTCACGCATATTGGTATCAATGAAGCGAATATCTGCCTCAATCTTCTCCACCGCCTTGCAGAACTCCTCATTTTCGTTGTCACCAAGGAACGTTCTGGCAGTATTGAAGTAGTTGTATTCTGTGACTGTTCCAGCATATTGTCGAAGCACCTCCTTTGCCGCAAGGGAACGACGGAAGATACGCTCACGCTCTGTGTCATTACATATCTGATTGTTGACTTTATGAATCTCTGTAACAGCAAGTGACTGGATGGCTGCAACCAGTTCAAAGTCATTCATGTTGTAGCTGAGATTATTTCCAGTCAGTTCTTTGTAACGGCAGTCCTTCAAGGTGTCAACAATGTCACGCTTCTCATTATAAGTAAGGCTCTTGGTAATGGCCTTGAATGAGGCACGTTGGAAGTTGCGGGAATTGGCAAATGGCTCTTTAGCTCCTTCCTGTTGCCAAGAGTGGTATTCCTGATTGTTGTACTTGATAATCACCTTGCTGGCACGGAAAAGTGCTGCCAAAGTAGAGAATACCGTACCAAAGCTATAGCCGGTAGGAGCCGCTGCAAGGTCACGCTCCAGGTCAGCACCATTCTTATAGGATGCCATCTGTGCCATCATTTCTGTGATGACGGGTAACTGGTCGCCAATAAACTGTCCTGTGGTATCAAAGAACAAGAAGTCAGGTTGCTGACCGATGACATTCTGGAGCTGATTCTGAGCCGCTTTCAGCAGTTGAAGAGCCACGCTGTCTTTCAATGAACCACCAAGGCGTTTGGTATAGATGTTGCCATACATCTTCAGTTCAGCCTCCTTGATAATGGTTGCTGCATTCTGAGCGGTCATGATGCTGGCATTATAGAGATACACAAGCATACCATTAGCATACGACTTCACGATGACTTGCTCCAGTTGTGCCGTTTTACTTTCCAAAGAGCTGGCAATTTCTTCTACAACCTTTTTCTCTTCAGAAGTGAGATTAGGTACATCCTTGATATAGCTGATACGAAGGATATCCTCTGCTATTTTCTGTATCTCAGAAGCATAGTCGGAAGAAGGCACAATACTGATGATGCCTTTCTGAGACTGCGTTTCTTCCTTAACGTGTTCGACATACTCATTGAAAGAGGGCTTGACACTGAGAATGTCATGGAACACAACCTTCATGCCTTGATCACCGCCAGTAGAAAGTGGTTCGCCACTGTCTGACTGAACAGCGAATCCTACATTGACAGAGTCAACAGTCAGATTCTGCGCACCACGGACGAGCGACATTTGCTTCACCTGTTTGGTAATCTCGCCCTTGATGCGGTAGTTGGCAATGTCGATATTGTTCATCATTTCAAAGATGCGCTGCTGGGTCTCGCTGGTGATACGATACTCATCGCCAGAAAGGATAAGAATCTCATCGTCGGCCAGTTTCTTACAAGACTTCTTGACTTCTTCAAGTACGGAGAAATAGTCATCCGGACAGTTGACGTATGCACGGCTGATATTCTCTGCCGTTGTCTTGGCACCTGATTCCGTAAGGAAGTGGATGGTCTGAAGCATATCATGTCCCACAACGAGATGAAGATTCATTTCCTTCAAATGCTCATCGGCCTGAATATAACGGACACGTAGTGATTCTGCTACAGCTTCTTCTGCCTGTCGGCAAAGTTGTGAAGCATTGACATGAGTGTGGATGTCTTTGTTAGAAAGAGCCTCCTTCTTCAGTACGTCAAATGCTGAAATCAACATACCACGAGTACCCACCTGTGTCTTGACAAGTTTCTGGGTACCAAACAGGAAGTACTGAAGCATCTTGAACTGATGCTCATAGAATGGGAAGTAGTCAGCGTATGTTTGTGCGTCGGTTGTTTTGTTGAGACCTGTACCTACAATATTGGTAATGTCGGAAATCTTTCCGCTATTCTTCTTATAGTAGCCCTGCAAGAGGTCATTACCGTCTGCGGTCTTGGCCAAGAGTCGCTTGCGGATAATCATGTCCACTTCCTCGGCTGCAATGGGGATGCGCTTCTTGAAGCGGTCGATAATCTTAGTCAACAGACT
>ONAE01000087.1 GCA_900315695.1 uncultured Prevotella sp.
CGCACGTATTTCTCGTCATCACTGCCTGCCCATTTGTTGATATCATCGAGTGTGAACAGACTTGACTTCTTACCTGTCTTGGCATCGATGGTAAAGCATGCCTCGACATCAGTCTGGATCAGTTGCTCCCCCCACCATGTCAGCCACATGTTCTGAGGACGAAGGTTCGCATAGTTGGTGCCACCATAATTCAGATCCTCAAGCGTGAAAAGCTTGTCTTGTGCACTCATTGTTGTGGAGAACAGTATGGTTAGTGACGCTAATATGGCTAACTTCAATTTATTCATCGTCATCATCATATCTCCTTCTTTTCTTATCGAAATCCTTTCCTTTTCCAAAAGATTTGCCTTTACCGCTTCTGTCAAAACGCTCATGCCCACCACGGTTCGGTTTGCCCATCTGGTGACGATGGAAAGTAAACGAACGAATGTCTGCTTCCTCGTTCTGCTCCGTCTCTTCCAGACGCTGCTTGAATTCGCGGTTTTTCTTGAAACGATGCTTCTCTGACATCTGCCGTTTCTCTTCTTCCGTCTTCACGATACCACCTTCTGAACGGAAATCCCTCAGCTTGCCATCAAACATCTGGTACTTGCGGTACTCACATTCCAACGAACCGTTATAGAGGGGATACTTGATACTGGGTTTCAGACCGATCTGGTCGAAACATTCCTCGCGATAGGAGAGTACCCAGGCATCATTGCCCTTGAACTGATGCTTCAACCGTTCGCCGATCATCTTGTAGGTTCCCAGAAGGTCAGGGGTGGAGATACGCTCTCCATAAGGCGGATTGGTGATGATGATGCTCTTCTCCGCAGGCTGCGTGAAGTCTTTGAAATCCTGTTGCTTGATGGTAATGACACTTGAGAGACCGGCTGCCTTCACATTCAGCAGGGCGGTATTCACAGCCTTGATGTCAACATCATAACCGTAGATGTGATGTTTGAACTCCCGTTCCTGACTCTCGTCGTTGTAGATTTCGTCGAAGAGCTCGGCATCAAAATCAGGCCATTTCTCAAAAGCATATTCGTGGCGGAACAGCCCCGGGGCCATGTTCTTGGCAATCAGAGCCGCCTCAATCAGTAGTGTACCGGATCCGCACATCGGGTCGATGAAATCTGTGTCTCCCTTCCAACCTGACATCAGGATCATGCCTGCTGCCAGTACCTCGTTCAGAGGTGCCTCAACGCTCTCCTGTCTGTAACCACGACGGTGGAGTGACTCTCCACTAGAATCGAGACTAAGCGTACACTGGTCTTCTGCAATATGCATATTCAGACGGATGTCAGGATTGGCTACAGAGATATTCGGACGCTTGCCGGTAGCCTCACGAAGCTGATCGACAATCGCGTCTTTTACTTTATATGATACAAACTTCGAATGGCGGAATTCTTCGGAAAAGACTACCGAATCAACGGAGAATGTCTTGTCTTGTCCGATATATTGTGACCATTCTATCTTCTTGATTTCCTCATAGACGTCATCTGCACTCTTTGCCTTGAAGTGCCGGATGGGTTTTAATATCCTGATGGCAGTGTGCAACTGGAAGTTGGCACGATACATCATTTCCTTATCACCTGTAAACGATACCATTCGCCTACCGATCTTTACATCTTTAGCCCCCAGCAGGGTCAGCTCCTTCGCCAGTACAGGTTCCAGTCCCATAAACGTCTTGGCGATCAATTCATAATTCTGTTCCATTTTTATTGTTGCATATTGAGCAATTTGCGGAATTGCGTGTGCAAAGTTAATGGAAGTCGGCCGAAAAAACAAATATTTCGCAAAAAAATATGCGCTTTTTTGCGTTATTCCAAATTATTTATTAATTTTGCGCACATCTACTTGCGTGAATTATGGTGAATCTGCTATTCTCATCCCCTCAGTCGAACATCCTCGTCCTCGTTTTCTGGGCGTTGGCTGTGATAGTCGTTTTATTTTTCGTTATCGCTATTTTCGTACAGAAGAAGAAAGGTAAGTATCTGGTGCAAGAGCTTCAGGAATTGGATAAAATCAAGAAGAATAATACCGAATTCGAATTTGTGCTCAAGGCCATGAAGATCGCTATCTGGCGCTATGATGCAGAACAACAGACCTTTGCCTATGAGAATGACTTCCGCGAAGGTATGAATAACTATATCATTAAGGAAGGAGAAGACTTCAAGGAGACACTTGCTTCAATCAGTCCTTCTGATGTAGAGCATGTCACAAAGTCTTTCAGTGATATCGTAGAGGGACGGTCGGACTTCTACCACGAGGAATACCAGGTGAACAACCAGTCGGCGGGCACCTCTTATTGGGAGGAGAGTTTTGCCACCATCGTGGAACGTGACGAGAATGGTAAGCCACTGAAGATCGTAGGTACTTCCCAGCGAATCGATGAACGAAAGGAGATGGAGGCTTCATTGGTAACAGCCCGTAACAAGGCGGAGGAGAGCGACCGCCTGAAGACGGCGTTCCTGGCAAATATGGGTCATGAGATCCGTACACCGTTGAATGCGATTGTCGGTTTCGCCGACTTGCTGCCTGTTGTGGAAAGTGAGGAGGATCGTAATCAGCTGATTAAGGAAATCCAGAACAACAACCATAAGCTGTTGCGTATCATCGACGGTCTTGTCAGCATGTCGAAGATTGAGGCTGGTGCCAAGAGCCTGATGATGGCGAAGGTGGATATCAACCAGGTGCTCCAGCAGATGGCTGATACATATCAGCCTACCACCATGCTCGCCATGATGGTAGAGTGCCCGTTAGAGGAGTTCCCAATCCAGACAGATAGGGAGAAACTTCTGGAGATCCTTGATAATCTGGTACAGAATGCCGTGAAGTTCACAGAGATGGGAAGTGTAACCTTGGGATATGATGTGCTTGTTGATCATGTGCATATTTGGGTGAAGGATACAGGAAAAGGTATTCCTGCAGCTGATCAGGAACGGATATTTGAGCGTTTCGTGAAACTGGATGAGTATATTCCCGGAACAGGTCTTGGTCTCTCTGTGGCCAAGTCGCATGCCCTCAACCTCAATGGTAAGATTGGCGTCGAGTCTCAGGTGGGTGAAGGTTCTACGTTCTGGATTGACCTCCCGCTAAGTTGATCATGTGTGCTCATCACCTAAAATATCTGTTTTGCAACTTTTATGGAGATACTTCCGTCAAATGTTCAGGAAGTAAAACCAAAAATGACAGAAAGATGAAAAGAAAACAATTGTTCCAGGTTGGTCTGCTGCTGATGGCAGTGTTATTATTGTCCACCTCGTGTGTACATCAGACGTTTGGTCTGAGTGGTGATATCGTTACGGAGTACCGTCCTCTGAAGGGCTTCGAGAAGATCGAGATCAGTGGCTCTCCCAATGTGTATTACACCCAGGCCGACTCGTTCTCGGTGAAAGTGAAAGGTTCAAAGGATGGTCTGGAGAATATCCTGACCGATGTGAATGAAGGCACCCTCTCTATCCGTAACCGTGGGAAAATGGGTATTGTGAACATCGTGATACATGATGAGGACCAGGCGGAGATCTATGTCACATCGCCTGATTTGGTCAGTGTCCGTCTCAGCGGCTCGGGCGACTTCACTTCTGAGAAGCGCGTAGATACCGATCAGATGGATATTGTGCTCCGTGGCTCAGGCGATATTGCCTTTACGGATCTGCTTTGTGATGATTGCCATGTCGAGCTAATCGGCTCAGGCAATATTGATATCAAACGTCTGGAGGCTAAGACCTCTGATGCTACCTTGGTTGGTTCCGGTGATATTGACTTAGACCTTTGGCACGTGCTCTCTACACGCTTGAGTCTGAAAGGCTCCGGTGATATCAATGCAGACTTCAATGAGGGCTGTCAGGCTGTTGACTGTGAACTGCGAGGTTCTGGCGATATCACGTTGAGTGGCGTCGTGAGCCGTTTTTCAAAGCATGAGACTGGTTCTGGTGATGTGAATGTCGGTGAGTTACAAATGCTGAAATGAAAATGAAGAAATGAAATATGCAATCTTGGCTGCGGGCCATGGTTCACGACTTGTGCAGGAAGGTGAGACGAGCCCCAAACCCCTCATACAAGTGGGTGGCGAGTCGTTGATAGATCGGTTGTTACGTGTCTTTATGACAAACGATGCCACAGAGATTGCCGTTATCTGTAATCCACAGATGACGGCAGTCGCTGCTTATCTGGAGACGATTCAGAAGGCGGGAAGAATACCTTTGCGCTTGATGGTCAGATCCACCCCCAGTTCCATGCATAGCCTTTGGGAACTTCGTCATTGGCTTGATGAGGCTCCTTTCATCTTGACTACGGTCGATACGATCTTTCAGGAACAGGCGTTTGCAGCCTATGTACAGGCTTTCCGCCAGATGACATCTGACGGCCTGATGGGGGTGACGGATTACATCGACGATGAGCGTCCTCTCTATGTGAGTACGGATGCGGCTTTGCGGATCACCGATTTCACCGACACCTCTGACCGTCCGCATTACATCAGTGCAGGCATCTATGGTCTGACGCCTCGCTGCTTCGAGACCTTAGGCCGTTGTATAGAACGGGGTGAACAGCGCATGCGTAATTTCCAACGGGCACTTATTGCTGATGGATTTAGATTACAGGCCTGGCCTTTCTCAAAGGTGTTCGACATCGACCATGTGTCTGACATCCAGAAAGCAGAACAGTTCTTGAGCGTATGAGGATACTGATGATACGACGGGCAAAACAGTTCTCCCCGCATTCAGTGGAGAACGACTGGGCCATCCTTGAGGCGGTAGCTTTACGGTTGTCTCAGATGGGACATGTGGTAACACAGGTCGATGAGACCTCTCTCGCTTCCTGTCTTGCTGCCGGCACATCCGACTTCATCTTCTCCATGGCCCGTATGCCCGAGTCGCTTCGGCTTCTGGAGGCATCGGGTGTGAAGGTTATAAATAACCCTTCGGGGGTGATTCAAGCCTCCCGCCGCCGGTTGCAGGCGATCATGTCTTCTCTCGATGTCCCTTTTCCATCAGGCGAGGGGCGTCACGGCTATTGGCTGAAACGGGCAGATGCCGCTGCACAGACAGCGGAGGATGTGGCGTATGCGCCCGATCTACAGGCGCTGGCCAAGGTGGAGACGTCCATGCAAGCCCGTGGCATCTACGACTATCTGGTCAGTCCTCATGTCGAAGGCGATCTCGTGAAATTCTATGGCGTCCTGTCGGCTGGTTTCTTCCGTTGTTTCTACCCCACGGACGACGGTCTGACGAAGTTTGGACTGGAATCTCTGAACGGACAGGCCCACCACTATCCGTTTAGTATCGAGAGCCTGCAGACAAAGGCAGAGGCATTGGCGGCAGCGGTGGGACTGCAAGTCTATGGCGGCGACTGTATCGTCACAGTCGATGGTGCCTGGTATATGATCGACTTCAACGATTGGCCGAGCTTCTCCCGATGTCGGGAAGAGGCTGCCGAGGCCATCGCCGGTCTGATATAATTATAAGGTATGGCTACATTTAGGGAGTTGTTACAGTTATCGTTTAAGTCTGAGGACACGGAGGAGTGGTTGGATGTCCACTTCACGCGTCCCATCGGCCTGGTGTTTGCCCTGCTGTGGAATCGGCTGGGTATCCATCCCAATGCCATTACCATCCTCTCCATCTTCTTGGGCATCGGTGCCGGGTGGATGTTCCACTTCACCGACTGGCGCCATAACCTCTGTGGTGTCATCCTGCTGATGCTTGCCAACTTCTGTGACTCTACCGATGGACAGATGGCACGCCTCACGGGCAAGAAGACCCTCGTGGGACGGGTACTCGATGGTTTCTCGGGCGATGTGTGGTTCGCTGCCATCTACATAGCGATCATTGTGCGCCTGTGGCACCAGCCCGTACCTGGTCTGTCGTTTTCGTGGGGCATTGGTGCCTTCCTGCTGGCTGTGGTGGCAAGTCTCTGCTGCCATGCGCCCCAGTGTGCCTTGGCCGATTATTACCGTCAGATTCATCTATATTTCCTGTTGGGAAAGGCAGGTAGTGAACTCGACAGCTATCGACAGCAGCGTACCATCTACGAACAACTGCCCAAACGCGCGCTTTTCTCGCGTGTGTTCTACTATAACTATGCCAACTACTGCCGTAGTCAGGAGCGTCGTACGCCCTGTTTCCAACGGTTCTTCACCCGTTGGCATCAGCAGCCCCCCACTGCGGTGCGTGAACAGTTCCTGCAGGGCAGCCGGCCGCTGATGAAATACACGAACCTGCTCACTTTCAACACCCGTGCCATCACCCTTTACGTCAGCTGCCTGTTGGATTGCCCGTGGATCTATCCGCTGATGGAGATCACCGTCTTCCAGGCGATGTATGTTTATATGCGTCACAGGCACGAGTCGCTCTGTCGCTCTCTGACGCCTCATAAGGGTTATATTTTCGATTACGGAGGTACCCTTGATACGGGTGGACTTCATTGGTGCGAGGTCCTCTGGCAGGCCTATGAGCGCCATCAGGTGCCTGTCACCGTGCAGCAGTTCCGTGAGGCTTATGTCACCGTCGAACGTCAGTTGGGGGCACAGCCGTTGGTGAAGCCTGATTTTACATTCCGCCAGACATTGGAGTTGAAAGTTCGCCTGCAGTTGGAATACCTGATAAAGCAGGGCTTGGAACCAGCTTCGATAGCGCAGTATCACACGGCGATTGTCGATGAACTCTACGCTTTGGCAAAACGGGAGACAGCACATAGCGTGGCGGTTCTGCGTCAGCTCCCCGATGTACCCAAAGTGCTGGTCAGCAACTTCTACGGTAACCTGTCGGTGGTGCTTCATGAGTTCGGTTTCGACGGCTGTTTCCAGCAGGTCATCGAGTCAGCGGTGGTGGGTATCCGTAAACCCGACCCTCAGATTTTCCAGTTAGGGATCGAGGCGCTGGGCATGTCGCCTGAGGAGATTACCGTCGTAGGCGACAGCTTGGAGAACGACATCCTGCCTGCCCGTCAGTTGGGCTGTCGTGCCGTATGGTTGAATAAAAGAAATAACGAATAGATATGAATCAGACAGAAGTAAAACCGGCGGAAGGTCGGTTAGGCATCTTGGTAGTGGGTTGTGGCGCAGTAGCCACCACATTCATGACAGGCGTGTTGATGGCCCGTAAGGGTCTGGCAAAGCCTATTGGTTCCATGACGCAGTACGACAGGATCCGCGTCGGTAGCGGCGATTCCAGCCAGTATCTGAAATATGAGGATATCGTACCTTTGGCAAGTCTGTCCGATCTGGTGTTCGGCTGTTGGGATGTCTATCCCCAGAATGCCTATCAGGCAGCCAGATATGCCGAGGTGTTGAAGGAGAAAGATATCGAACCCGTGCGTGACGAACTCGGACAGATTGTGCCCATGCGGGCAGCCTTCGATCCCAACTACGCCAAGCGCCTCGCGGGCGATCATGTGAAGACTGGACTTTCCCGTTGGCAGATGGTAGAGGCGCTGCGTGACGACATCCGTCGCTTCAAGGCCGAACACGACTGTGCACGCCTGGTGGTGCTCTGGGCTGCCTCTACGGAGATCTATGTGCCTGTCGATGCGTCTGTCCACGATCACCTGGCTGATCTTGAAGCAGCCATGAAGCGTGATGACCGTTCCCGCGTGGCGCCGTCGATGTGCTATGCCTATGCCGCCCTCTCCGAAGGAGCGCCCTTCATCATGGGTGCGCCAAATACCACGGTGGATATTCCGGCCATGTGGGAGTTGGCAGAACGTATGCGGATGCCGATTGCCGGTAAGGACTTCAAGACGGGACAGACGCTCGTCAAGTCGGGCTTTGCCCCCATCATCAGTACCCGCTGTCTCGGACTCAGCGGCTGGTTCTCCACCAACATCCTTGGCAACCGCGACGGACTGGTGCTCGACGAACCCGAGAACTTCCACACGAAAGAAATCTCGAAGCTTTCCACCCTGGAGACCATCCTCGATCCCACGTCTCAGCCAGAGCTGTACAGCGACTATTGTCACAAAGTGCGCATTAACTACTACCCGCCGCGAAAGGACAACAAGGAGAGTTGGGACAACATCGATATTTTCGGTTGGATGGGCTATCCTATGCAGGTCAAGATCAACTTCCTCTGCCGTGACTCCATCCTGGCAGCACCTTTGTGTCTCGACCTCTGTCTGCTCATCGACCTCGCCGCCCGTGCAGGCCGTTACGGTATCCAGCGTTTCCTGAGTTTCTTCATGAAGAGTCCGATGCACGACTATCGCGCAGGGGAGCAGCCCGTCAACCACCTCTATCAGCAGTATACCCTGCTGAAGAACGCTCTCCGCGAGATGGGCGGCTACCCCTCCGACGAACCGCTGGATTGAGCCAATCATGCATTTATTTAGCATTATTTAACCTGGGGCGCAAATATAACTTATTTCTTGATAGACATTTACACTTGTAAGAATCTGCGTGAGATGGTCTATCTGCTGGCCAGCGAGGTATTTAAGAAGATTGCCAGGAAGCAGTCGATGATGGAACGGTTATTGAGGACGGTGCGTTCGCTGAAAACAACAATCTCGTATGAGGCCGTGACAGGATTTCCGGAGATCAGCTTTGGTCTTGGTGAGATACAGCAACCCGAAGTGACACTCGATGAGATTCTTGGCTATCTCGAGTATTCTGATGCGGTGTGTATCGTGGCCATCGATGAGTTTCAGAAAATCGCAAGCTTTGAGGAAGAGAACGTGGAGGCACTCTTGCGAACAAAAATTCAACACTTGAAAAAGACACAGTTTGTTTTTTCCGGCAGTGAACGCCATCTGTTGGAGGGCTCTTTAGTAATCCTGTCCGTCCTTTTTACAACAGTGTCGTGTTTATGCAACTGTTGCCTATAGAAGTAGGCGTGTATGTCAAGTTCTGCCAGAAGTTATTCCTTAGATATGAAAAAAGTGTTTCCCCTGCACTGGTGGAGCGGCTTTACGAATGCTTCCAAGGCATCACCTGGTATCTGCAGCTCTCGATGAACGAGGCTGTCACGATGGCTGAGCGCGGTGGCTGCGTCCTGACTTCGGCGGTTTTAACATTTCAGTGAGGTAGACTCGCTTGAAATCCCTATAAACAGGCAATTCTGCATGATGACTTGGGTGTCTCGGGATATTGCCCAAAGCACATTAGTTTATTAGACTCAAAGAGTAAATATTCTTCAAAAACTCTCATTTTCCATGTCAATTTGATGAATAGATGCTGATAATTGTTTTCTGTGGAAGTTTCAATTTTTGTTCAAAGTATCACTATTTAACTTAACTAACAGATAATAAGTATGTTAGATTTAGTGATACTTTTTCTTGAAGTGTCACTACTATTTTGTGATAACAAAACAACTTGTTTTGCTGTGTAAGGTGGCATTTCTTCAGTGTTTAAAGGTAGTTTCTTTCATGCCAAAACAACTTGTTTTGCTTTTTAAGCAGATATCTCTTGATGCCAAATCCTGCATATTTTATTGCGCTCCCTATGTCTGTAAATCTGAGAAAAAGGTATCTGTTTTATCTACATATGTTAGTTATTTTCAAAATAGTGATGCTGCTTAGTGTAAGTTTGAAACAAAGTGTTACTATGCATAAACCATTGAAATTCAGACTGTTATGCCAAAAGGTGATGCTTTGATTATTATGTTAGAAAAATTTTTTTGTAGTTTACGAAAGTCTGATGTAGGAGCTCCTGCCCAATTAGAGTGTTTTTGGGTGATGCATCGCCGAAGTCAGGAAAAAAGTGCTTCCCCTGCACTGGTGGAGCGGCTTTACGAATGCTTCCAAGGCATCACCTGGTATCTGCAGCTCTCGATGAACGAGGCTTTCACGATGGCTGAGCGCGGTGGCTGCGTTGATGAAGAGGCTTACGACCAAATCCTGAACCATCTGGTCGATTCCAAACGTTTCACTTTTGAAGACCGTTACGCCTCGCTCACAGAAAAGCAAAAGACAGTATTATTGGCTATTGCCTCTGAATTTCCGAATCAGGTGACGCTTACCAGTCAGGATTTCATAACAAGGTATAATCTGAAGACGTCCAGCAGCGTCCAGACTGCAGTCAAGGGGTTGGTGGAAAAGGGTATCCTCAGTGATAAACATGGTGCCAGACGCCCCACAGACTTGCTTTTCATGCTTTGGCTGAAGGATTTCTGATCACTGGGGTAGAGCGCGGTCGAGATAACGGAGGAGGGCACTTTCGCGGTATTGTTTAGCGGTCATGCCGGTAACACGTTTGAAATAGCGGTAAAAGGAGGTGGGTTCGGAGAAACCGAGTATGTAGGCCGTTTCTTGAAGTGTTTGCGTGGCACGAGTCTCAATGAGGCGTTTGGCCTGTGCTGTGACGTATTGCTCTATCCATTCGCCAGGCGAGAGGTTGCCTGTGGCCGTGCGGATAACTTTGCTGAGATGCTTGGGAGTGAGGTTCAGCAGATCAGCGTAGAATTTGACCTCCCGCGACTCCCGATAGTGTTTTACCACCAAGTCGCAAAACTGGTTGAAGAGTTCTACATGGCGGTTTTCTCTCCATTGCCGGTCTTGTTCGCGGCGGTATAGATTGAGGAACTCATAGCCTACCGCCAACTGCGCCAACAAGGTCTGATAACGGTGGGGCATCTCCTGGTCGGTGTGTCTGGCGATGATGTCGAGCTGGCTAACGACGCCGACAAGATGAATATCTACTGCCTGCACGAGGATGGCACCTGGGAACGCTTCCAGACGAAAGAAGGCGTGGAGCAAGACCGGCTGTTAGCTTATCGCGGCTATTATGAGGCCAATGCTCCTGCAGCAGCACGGACACGTGGCGATGGCCTGCCTGATGTCTATAAAACGCTGTTCCAGATAGGCGACGATAAAGGTTCTGTTACCGGTGAGAATATCACATACGACGATCTGGGCTTCGAAGGCATAGAGTCAAAAGCCTCGACCACCGGCATCCGACCTGTCATACAGACCATTGATACCGATGGTACCAGCCGTTATTTCGACCTGCAGGGACGTCAGTTGATGGAGAAACCCGCAAAGGGTTTCTATATCAAAGATGGTAAGAAATACTTAAATAAATAAAAAGATAAAGTCATTGGGCGCAAACATGGTAACTTTTATGCTCAAAAAGAGAGCGGCCTCAGGATTTAGATTCCTGAGGCCGCTCCTTTCATCAAATACTTATAATCTGGTTTACTTCCATGGGTTCTCGTAGGCTACGGGACCGTTCTCGAGCTTCTGACAGCTGAGCAGGATCTCCTCGTAGTGCTCCTCACCGTCTGCCCAGTACTCCTTATAGTGCGTGCAGTAGCAAGCGGTACCCTTCAGGGTCTTCATGGCT
>ONAE01000071.1 GCA_900315695.1 uncultured Prevotella sp.
CACCTCCACCTTTACCTGCTTGGCCTTCATCTCCTTCTGGCGCTTCTTCTGCTGGTAGAGGAACTTGGAGTAGTCGATGAGACGACATACTGGCGGATTAGCATTTGGCGAAATCTCTACGAGATCAACACCTTGCTCACGTGCCATATTCAATGCGTCACGGGTAGGAACTACGGATGAACCTTCGTCGCCTACGATGCGGACTTCACGTACTCGTATCTGTTCGTTGATACGGTACTGACTCTTCATTTTGTCATTCTTCATCAACTGTTTTTTAGAAAATCGGGTGCAAAATTACTATAAATAAATGAAGAAATGAAAAAATGAAGAAATGAAAGCTATTGAAACTATATATTTTATATTTATTTAACATATAACCTCCAAAAATCGCATTCCATCTCTTCATTCTTTCATTCTTTATCAGAAGTCTTTTGTCATCTCAGCAACACGGGCATTCACCTCGTCGATGAACTCCTGGATGGTTTTCACACTCTGTTCACCACCGCCCTGAGGACGAACGGCTACAGTACCATCCTGCTGCTCCTTCTCACCTACAATCACCATGTAAGGAATACGCTTCAACTCATTGTCGCGAATCTTACGGCCCAACTTCTCGTTGCGCAGGTCGATGGTAGCACGAACACCACCCAGATCGAACTTCCTGGCAACCTCCTGAGCATAGTCGTTGTACTTCTCTGACAACGGCAGAATAGCTACCTGATCGGGGGTGAGCCAGAGGGGGAAGTGACCTGAAGTGTGTTCAATCAACACAGCACAGAAACGCTCGAGAGAACCGAACGGTGCACGGTGGATCATCACAGGTGTCTTCTTTGTGTTGTCCTCATCGGTGTATTCCAGCTGGAAGCGCTTCGGCAGGTTATAATCCACCTGTATGGTACCCAGCTGCCAACGACGGCCGATAGCATCCTTAATCATGAAGTCGAGCTTAGGACCATAGAAAGCGGCCTCACCGTATTCTACTTTGGCGGGCAGGCCCTTCTCCTGGCAAGCCTCAACGATAGCCTTCTCTGCCAGCGCCCAATCCTCGTCGGTACCCACATACTTATCATGGTCGTTAGGATCACGCAGCGAGATCTGAGCCTCGAAGTTGAATCCGAAAGCTGTCAGTACGATACCGATAATATCCATCACATTCAGGAACTCCTGCTTCACCTGGTCTGGACGACAGAACAAATGGGCATCGTCCTGTGTGAACGAACGTACACGAGTAAGTCCGTGAAGCTCACCACTCTGCTCGTAACGGTAAACAGTACCGAACTCTGCAATACGCAGTGGCAGGTCGCGGTATGAACGGGGTTTCCATGCGAAGATCTCGCAGTGGTGAGGACAGTTCATCGGCTTCAACATATATTCTTCATCCTCCTCAGGCGTATGGATGGGCTGGAACGAATCCTTGCCATAATGTGCATAGTGACCAGAAGTTACATAGAGATTCTTAGAACCGATATGTGGGGTTATAACCTCCTGATAGCCGAAACGCTTCTGAACCTTGCGCAGATGATCCTGCAGACGCAGACGAAGTTCTGTACCCTTCGGCAACCAGATGGGCAGGCCCTTACCTACCTTATCAGAGAACATGAAGAGTTCCATCTCCTTACCGATCTTACGGTGGTCGCGCTTCTTGGCCTCCTCCAACATCTCAAGATACTCGTCGAGCATTTTCTTCTTCGGGAAGGAGATACCATACAGACGTTGCATCTGCTCACGGTTAGCATCACCACGCCAGAAAGCACCTGCTACAGAGGTCAGCTTCACAGCCTTGATCTCGCCTGTATCCACGAGGTGCGGACCACGACACAGATCGGTGAAATTACCCTGTGTATAAGTGGTGATAGAACCGTCTTCAAGATCCTGCTCAATGTGCTCGCACTTGTAGGTCTGACCATCGGCACCAAACTCCTTAAGAGCGTCTGCCTTGGAAACCTCACGACGAACAACGGCTTCTTTCTTCGAAGCCAGCTCCTTCATCTTTGCTTCAATCTTGGGGAAGTCGCTCTCCTTGATGCTCTCGCCATCCTTCAACAGCACATCATAGAAGAAACCATTCTCGACAGCAGGTCCAAAACCGAACTGTATGCCAGGATACAACTCCTGCAGTGCCTCTGCCAACAGATGGGCTGAGGTGTGCCAGAAGGTATGCTTACCCTGCTCGTCATCAAACTTGTAGAGCTCAATCTTGGCGTCCTCATTAATCGGACGGTTCAGCTCTACTGTCTCACCGTTTACTCCACAGCTTACAACGCTGCGTGCGAGAGCCGGAGAGATGCTCTCTGCAATCTGAAAGCCAGTTACGCCCTGCTCATACGAACGAACAGATCCGTCTGGGAAAGTAATGTTAATCATCATATCTACAATATATGTTTGAGTTTAAACAACTTATAGTCGCGTCTTGAAATATTCAATTGTTTTCTCGAGACCCTCATCGAGCTTAACCTTTGGCTCCCAATCCAACTTAGCCTTTGCCAGTGTGATATCGGGTCTGCGCATCTTAGGATCATCTGAGGGCAGCGGTTTGAACACAATCTTACTCTTAGAGCCTGTCATAGCGATCACCTTCTCTGCCAGCTCCAGCATCGTGAACTCACCAGGATTACCGATGTTTACAGGACCCTGGAAGTCGTCACCACTCGCCATCATACGTATCATACCTTCAATCAGATCAGATACATACTGGAAAGAACGGGTCTGAGTACCATCGCCATAAATGGTGATATCCTCGTTACGCAAAGCCTGCATGATGAAATTGGAGACGACACGTCCGTCGTGCTCTGCCATACGGGGACCATAGGTATTGAAAATACGGATCACCTTGATACGCACGCCGTGCTGACGATGATAGTCGAAGAACATGGTTTCTGCACAACGCTTACCCTCATCATAGCAGGAACGGAGGCCGATGGTGTTCACATTGCCCCAATATGACTCCGGCTGTGGATGTACGTTCGGATCACCATAGACCTCACTGGTAGAAGATTGAAGGATCTTACACTTCGTTCTGCGGGCCAGACCCAGCATGTGATAGGCTCCGAACACAGAGGTCTTGGTAGTCTGGATCGGGTCTGTCTGATAATAGACAGGAGAAGCCGGACAAGCCAGATTGTAGATCTCATCTACCTCAGCCCAATATGGCTGGCACACATCATGACGTACAATCTCAAAATTGGGTTCACCCAACAAATGCCACACATTCTCTTTACTGCCTGTGTAGAAGTTGTCGAGACAGATCACGTCATTGCCATCTTTTACTAAGCGCTCACAAAGGTGCGAACCAATAAAACCTGCACCACCAGTTACCAAAATCCTTTTCATTGTAGTCTCATTTTTAGTTATTATATTATTTCCCTGTATATTTCTTGATGACACTATATGCTTGATAGATACCAAGCTCACCCGCCTTACTGAGATCGGCGATGGCTTCATCTATCTTCTTCAAGCGGATGAACAACAATCCCCGGTTATAGTAGGCCTCAGCCAGATCCTGCTCCAGTTGGATAGCACGGGTATAGTCGTCGATACCCCGCTGGTTATCATTACGCAAAGCGTAGAGTGTACCGCGGTTATAATAGAGGTAAGCATTCTTCGGTGCATGTTTGATAGCCTCCGAGAGATCGCCTAATACATTTGCCATCTGGAGTTCGATATTCGTACCCTGAGCGGCATTAAACTCATTCATCTTCGCCTGACAGACAGCCCGTTGCCAGTAGGCTAATGAAGAAGTGGAATCAATCTGGAGATAGATGCCCAGATCGTCGATGGCATTATCGAAGTTCTGTATAGAACTATACGCTATGGCTCGCAGGAACAGCAGCGGTTTCAC
Source organism: uncultured Prevotella sp. (assembly GCA_900315695.1). GTDB lineage: Bacteria > Bacteroidota > Bacteroidia > Bacteroidales > Bacteroidaceae > Prevotella. The sequence goes on from ONAE01000071.1 coordinate 3,839, forward strand.
GCTGACAGTACTCTTCGAGGCATCAATAGCCGTACTGAGCGAATCGATAAGTGTAAAGGTCTGCTTCATCAGACTCTCACCCAGTTTCGACTGGTCACAGGAGATATAGACAGGGCGCGACTTCGAACGATGGTTGAAGGCCTCTACACTCTCCTCATAAGGAATCTCGGATTTGACATCACTCTCGGGGCGACGGAACGAGAGACTGAACATCGGCAGGAACGACAGCTCTGCCTTGCGGTTCTGTACCCTACCCCTATAATCGCTCTTATACTCATGCTCAACCTCCTGCTCATCAGCCACAACGAGCTGGTTGTATTTCTCCATATCCTCATCGCTGCGCTTACGCATCTGCTTCTTTGAGAGACGAGGCTGATGCCCATAACGCTTATCCATCTGTGCCTTGAGAATACGGAATTCATCAAGTTCCGCCTGTCTGGTATTACCCAGTCGGCGATAACACGAGGCACGATGCTGGAGACCGAACCAGAAGTTCGGATATTCCTCGATCACCTTTGAATAATCACGGATAGCAGCCCGCAGGTCACCTGTCTGTTCGAGCAGCAGCGCACGATTAAAGAGGGCCATCAGATTATCAGGTTCCAACTTCAGCACGAAATCGAAGTCCTCAATACCTCGGTTATCATCACCCACCTGAGCACGCAGCAAACCACGGTTATAGTGACCCAGGAAGTTATTCGGATCAAGGTCGAGAGCCCTATCATAATCCGCCATCGCACCTCGGAGGTTATTCTGATTATAACGTGCCATCGCACGGTTGATGTAGTTCACGGGCTGTTTCGGCAACAGATGGATACTCTTGTCAAGATATTCCTCACCCTGCTTCCAGTCCTGACGAGCCAGACTGATAATGGCCCGCTCCGCCCAGATGCCACCGTCGTAAGGATCAAGTTCCAGACTCTTGTCAAGCGATGTCACTGCCTTGGTGGTATCTTTCTGAAGCAGATATACCTCAGCCTGCATGGCATAGGCACGTGCGTATTTGGACCAACGGGTAACCATCGTGTCAATCTGGGCCAGGGCAAGCTCATAGTTCTTGTCCTGGATCAGACAGAGGATCCGGTTGTGCCAAAGGCTCTGGTTCTCCGGATCATAACGAAGTGCACGATCATAGTCCTTCACAGCATCGGCATATTTCTTCTGATTAATGCGACAAAGACCTCGCAACTCGTAGGCACTCACCACATAAGGATTGCGCTCGATAGCTACCGAGCAATCATTTTCAGCCCCACGGAAATCATCGAGGTAAAATTTCGCCACCCCTCGGAAGAACCAGGGCTCAAAGAGCCAAGGCTTCTGACTGATGGCCTGATTAAAATACTGGATGGAGAGCACATAGTCCTCATAGTAGAGAGCAGAGCGCCCCACCATCACCAGACGGTCGGTATTAAACTGGGCAAAACCAACCAGCGGCAGGAAGACTAAGAGATAAAAAATGCGGCGCATTTTCTATCTCTTAACAGGTTTTGTTTTATAACCACAGCGGTATCGTCCCTGTAACAGCGCACGCAACTTACTCTTGATCAGCTGCTTACGAAGCGCCGAGATACGATCCACAAACATCTTTCCATCAAGATGGTCAAACTCGTGCTGCATCACACGGGCCAGGTAACCTTCTATCCACTCATCGTGGTGCTCGAAGTTCTCATCATCCCACTCCACATGAATACGCGTTGGGCGCACCACCTTCTCATGGATAGCCGGCAACGACAGACATCCCTCTTCTGAGGTGTCGGTATGCTCCTCATCGTACTCCAGAATATGGGGATTGATAAATACTTGACGGAACCCCTTATACTCGGGCAGGTCTTCAGAAAGCACATCCAAGTCGATCACCGACAGGCGGATGGGCTTACCTATCTGTGGTGCAGCCAATCCGATGCCTTCTGATTCTGCCAGCGTCTCCCACATGTCAGAGATAAGATCCTTCAGCTGGGGATAATCAGGGGTTATGTCTTCAGCCACCTTGCGAAGTACAGGTTGGCCATATATATAAATAGGTAATATCATTTCTTACTTCTTAAATAATCTTCTAGAATGATGGTAGCCGAGATTTCATCCACGAGAGCCTTATCCTGACGTGCCTTCTTCTTCAGACCGCCACTGAGCATCGCCTGATGGGCCAGCACAGAGGTAAACCTTTCGTCGTAATATTCAATAGGGACTTCAGGCACAGCCTTGCGCCAACGGTTTACAAACTGCTGCACACGTTGCAGGTTCTCACTCGGCTCACCATTGGGCTGACGGGGCTCTCCTATCACGATACGTTCCACAGGCTCCTTGGCCATATAGGCTCTCAACCAGTCGAACAGTTCGGATGTAGAAACAGTCGCCAACCCTCCAGCGATGATCTGCAGAGGGTCGGTGACTGCCAGTCCGGTACGTTTCTTGCCGTAATCGATGGATAATATCCTCGCCAAGACGGAAGAATTATCGTACGTTATAGAGCAACCATGCGTCAGGATAGGTAGCGCGCAGCTGGTCGCGGCTGTTCACAGCGTCAGCCTTGCCTGCAAAGGTAGAAGCTACCACACGATACATGTTCTTTTCCTCGTTCTTCACAACCTGAGCGTCATAGCCGGCGGCCTTGAGGCGCTGCTGCAGACCCTCTGCATTAGAGATCAGACCGAAAGAACCCACAATCACGCTGAAGTCCTTCAGACCAGAACCGTTAATGAGTGTCACACTCTCCTGACGGACAGACACATTATCGAGATTATCCACCACACGTGCCTCATCAGCGGGCTTTGCCTCTACGGGAGCCACTACTGCCACCTCCTCAGTTGTCTGGGGAGCTGCAGTCTGAGGAGTCTGCGGTGCCTGCTGTGCAGCAGCGGTATCATACTGTTTTGCTTTCTCGTATGCCCTCTTATAGGCACTTTCATTTGACTTACAGCTTGTAAAAGCCATTGCTGCGCATAATCCTACACACAAAATAGTCGTTTTCTTCATTTGTTATTTAATATTTAAATGTGACTTATTTCTAATTTTGTGTGCGAAATTACAAATTATCGGGGAAAACCGTGCAAAAATGCCACATAAAGTTTGTTAAATCGGGGAAATCGCATCTTTTTAATAAAAATTTAGGCTTATTTTTGCACCAATATCGAAAAATATCGTATATTTGCACATCAGAATTTTATTATTCATTATTAATATAATTACAGATTATGAAAAGTTTAGGTTACATTGGTGCATTTCTGGGTGGTGCCATCGCAGGCGCAGCCCTCGGTATTTTGATGGCTCCAGAGAAGGGTGCAGACACCCGCGTGAAAATCACTGACGCAGTAGAGGATTTCCTGAAGAAGCACAACATCAAGCTCAGCCGCAAGGAAGTGGTTGATCTCGTTGATGACATTGAGGACGCTACAGAGGAGGAATAAGCGATGCTTTCCAGCGACAAGAACGTTGAGAACTTTGCCCAACTGATAGAGGTCATCAAGCACTATCTGGGTTTGCAGGCAGAGTACGTCAAACTTGATGTGATTGACAAGGTGGTACGCCTGATTACGGGTGCCGCCTTGGCAATCGTATTCTGTTTCCTCGCCATTGCACTGGTGCTGTTCGTGTCGTTTGCCTTCGCCTTCTGGCTCTCGAGCTATGTCGGCATGGGGTGGTCATTCCTGATTGTCACCATCTTCCATCTGATTGTGTTCTTCGTTATTATTAGTAAACGTAAGGTGTGGATTGAGAAGCCCCTCGTGCATTTCCTCGCAGAGGTGTTCCTCGGTAAATAACCAACATTTCTTTTTTCTATGGATCCTGTTATCAAAAATATCAAAGATTACGGTTCGCTCGATGAGATTCAACAGCGTAAAGACGAGGTGCTCAAAGAGTTAAGACAAGACAGTGCTCAAGCTTCCACTTTGTGGAATCAGATATTTGTGAAGCGGGATGAAACAACCAAAGCCGATTACATCGCCAGCTTGGTAAGCAATAGTATTGTGGCCTTCGACACATTTATACTGATCCGGAAGCTGATGAAAAGCTATCATTTCCTATTTGGTGGCAGCAAGAAGAAAAAGAAGAAGAAATAAGGGAGCAACATCGCTCCCTTTTTTAGTTTATAGCGTGATCTCCTGGCCGTCGTATGCCAATTGGATATCAGCAGGCAGTATCTGGTTAACCTTTTCATGAAGACCCACATCGTGACACATGTGGATGAGCAGCGTACGCTTGGCCCCTACCCTTCGTGCAAAGGCGATGGCATCATCCACCAGCTGATGCGAGTGATGGGGCTTGTCGAAGCGTAAGGCGTTCACCACCAACAGCTCCGTTCCTTCCAGATAGGCATATTCCGACTCATGGATCGTCTTCATATCCGTGATATAAGCCAAGGGCCCGATACGATAACCTAAGATGGGCAGTTTACCATGCATCACCTCAAAAGGCATGATGTCCAGATCACCGATATGCAACAGCTCATGGGGATGGATCTCATGCAGGCCGATGGCAGGCACACCGGGATAACGGTGTTCAGCAAAACAATACGGCAACATCTCCAGCATCGATGCCTTGGCTTCAGGATCAGCATAGACATTCATCTCACCAAACTGGCAGTAAGGCCGGATATCATCCATTCCCCCCATGTGGTCGTAATGCGAATGAGTGATCAGGATACCATCAATCTTACGGAAAGGTTGTGGCAGAATCTGCTGACGGAAATCAGGGCCGCAGTCAATGAGCAGCCTTGTGGTCTCCGTCTCCACCAAAGCCGAACAGCGTGTACGGTTATCATGGGGATCCTTACTCTGGCACACCTCACACTGACAACCGATCACGGGTACGCCACACGAGGTTCCTGTTCCTAAAAACGTCAGTTTCATATAATATTCACCTCCGGATGAATGTCAATTCCAAACTTTGCCTGCACGTCATGCTGAATCTGCCTGCAAAGCGTCACAATCTCTTCGCCTGTAGCCCCACCACAGTTCACAAGCACCAAGGCCTGTTTGTCGTGCACACCGGCACGCCCTAACCTTTTACCCTTCCAGCCACACTGGTCGATCATCCATCCTGCAGGAATCTTCTCATGCGTGTCATCCACAGGATAATGGGGCATGTTCTCATACTGCAACGCCAAAGCCTCGTACTTCTCACGACTTACGATGGGATTCATAAAGAAGCTGCCGGCATTGCCCATCACCTTCGGATCAGGGAGTTTGGCATTGCGGATGTCGATAATGATATCACGCAACTGCTGGGCAGAGGGCTCTTTAATCCCCTTCTTCTCCAGTTCTGCACGGATATTACCATAGTCAAGATGAGGGGTAAAGGTTCTGGAAAGTCCGTATGTCACCCGACAAATCAGGTACTTGTTCTTCCAGTCCTGCTTGAAACGGCTCTGGCGATAACTGTATTCGCACGCCTCATTTCCCCAAACCTGAGGCTTGCCTGTCGCAATCTCAATCGCCCAAACACTGAGGATCAGATCTTTCGCCTCTACACCATAGGCACCGATATTCTGCACAGCCGAAGCACCCACATCGCCGGGGATCAGCGACAGGTTCTCCATACCATAATAGCCTTCCTGGATACTGAGTGCCACCATGTCGTCCCATTCCTCACCGCTACCACAGACCATCCTGTTGCCGTCTTCGAAGCAATGGCCCTTGATGCCTGAACGCACCACGATACCCTCGAAGTCTTTCGTCAGCAACAGATTGCTGCCTCCACCTATTATTATATAAGGGGAATCCGACTCACGCAGGATCTTCGCAACCTCTATTGCTTCCTGTTCGTCTTCAAACTCCAGGAAACGACTACACTTGGCGTCGATACCAAATGTGTTATGCGCTTTCAGACTATAATTCCTCAGATCCTTCATTTACGTTGCCATTTTCATGAGTAACCAGTGCCCGCCAACCTTCTTGAAGCGCAGCTCCTGTTCCAGTCCGTTGGCCACACCTCGCATCAGGAAGATCATGTCGTTCTCTACCGGCTTCGGTTTGCCATACACGATATTGTAGAGCACTTTCGAAGGCAGCGTGGGGGCAAACGCACTCCACGTCTCTGGTGTAATCACACCCTCCATCATCGTAAAATCATCATCAGGATCAGGACTGATAAAGGTCACAGTCTTATTGATGCTCTTCACCTGGAAGGCAGAGTCTGCCACAAAACGCTTATAAAACTCAAGGAACGAGGCATTGGGATTCTCCGACAGCGGCGTCACCACCACCTCCTTCATCATCCAGGCTCCCTTGATACGCACGAAGTAATAGCTCATCACCCGGTTCTTCTTCAACTGAATCTTCTCGACGATGGCTTCACTCACAGCCGTATCCTTCTGGTGACTCATCTGCTCGTCATTGCCGAACAAAAGCGTGTAGTAGCCCTGCCGCATGAACAGGTGTTCCATCTTCCACTGCCCCTTTTCCGTCAGAGTCGTCTTCTCACCCTCTCGCGTATGGAGCGGGAAGATCACACGTTCTTTCTGCAACTTCTTGTTGGCTACGAAATTAAAAATGAAATCGTCGAACATGGCATCAGCAGCCCGAGGCATGGGCGTCTCGGCAATCAGCAGCTCCAGGCTGTCAACCTCTGTCGTGTCCGTAGAGTCAGCAACGGAATCTGCCGGCACCTCATCAGCCTGACTGGACTTATTTCCCGTACAGGAAAACATCAGCAGTACAACGGCGAAAAATGCTATAATACACCTTTTCATCTATGCTACTTAGTAAGCAAATTTTCTTTTATTCTCTCAAATTTCGGCAAAATTACAAATAATTTTAGACATAAGTACATAAGAATGGATTTTTTTTTGTTTCTTTTGTGCTTTTGTCTAAAAAAATAAGTACCTTTGCACGCGAAATTGCAATTTTAACGGTTTTATGATACTTGATAAAATAGACGAACTCCTGAAGGAAGTTCAAAATTTAAGCGCGAAAAACGCAGAGGAAGTAGAACAGCTCCGCCTGAAATATCTCAGCAAGAAAGGTGAGATTACAGCCCTGATGAACGACTTCCGTAATGTGGCTGCCGACCAGAAAAAGACCGTCGGCATGAAGATTAACGAACTGAAGACACTCGCTACCGAGCGCATCAACCAGCTCCGCGAGGCGTGCGACACGCAGGAGAGTGGCGACGAGGCCATCGACCTGACACGTACCCCCTACCCTGTGGAGCTTGGTACACGTCATCCCCTGAGCATTGTCACCAACGAGATCATAGACATTTTCTCACGCATGGGCTTTGTCTTGGCCGACGGTCCTGAGGTGGAGGATGACAATCACATCTTCACCAAGATGAACTTCGCTGCCGATCACCCAGCCCGCGACATGCAGGACACCTTCTTCGTCAGCCAGCATCCCAACGATGTCACGAAGAACATCCTGCTCCGCTCTCACACCTCCAGCGTACAGGCTCGTATCATGGAGCAGATGCACACTGAGGACGGCAAGCTTACCAGTCCCATCCGCGTCATCTGCCCGGGTCGTGTGTATCGTAACGAGGCCATCACGGCTCGTGCCCACTGTTTCTTCCACCAGGTAGAAGGACTGTATATCGACAAGGACGTGAGCTTCACCGACCTGAAACAGGTGCTGCTCAGCTTTGCCCAGGAGATGTTCGGACCCGACACGAAGATCCGTCTGCGCCCCTCATACTTCCCCTTCACGGAGCCCAGTGCAGAGATGGATATCTCATGCTTCATCTGCGGTGGTGAGGGCTGCGGCTTCTGTAAGCACACCGGTTGGGTGGAGATCCTCGGTTGCGGTATGGTTGATCCCAACGTGCTCGAGCTCTGTGGCATCGACTCCAAGGAGTACAGCGGTTACGCCTTCGGTATGGGTGTGGAGCGTATCACCAACCTCAAATACCGTGTCTCCGACCTCCGTATGTTCTCAGAGAACGACACCCGTTTCCTCGAAGAGTTCGAAGCAGCCAACTAATAGCGGCTATCCCCATAAAGAAAGGACTTTGGAGCAGATCATCCAAAGTCCTTTTTCTTATTTGTAATCCAGGCTTAATCTCCTTAAACTCATACTGCATGTCATTCTGACCTTCATGATAACTCATACGCGAGATCTGCCAACACCCGTCGGCGATGTGAACCCTCACATTATCCAGCTTCACGATGTAGAACGTCCTGTTGCCAGAAGCATAGCTGCCCACGTATCTGAAGTCCACATCATCCCTTTTCTTCTTGCGCATCTTCTGCAAGTCTTTCACCTTGTCACGCACCATCTTATAGAACTTGTCATACATGTTGGTACTCAGCATCCAGTCATGTTTCAGAAATGAGGCGATCTGCTTGTCAGTCAGCTTCTGCTTCATCTCCACCATCCGCGCCTTCGAAGTCGTCATCTTCCCATCCTGGAACACCACATCCTCAGCCACCGTAATGCCGAAGTGCTTATGCTCCCTGAGAGCCGACACGATGGGACCATAGCCAGCCAGACGAGCATACTCCTCGAATGTCATGCCGTCCGCCAGCACCACCACCTCAGTCAGATTCAGCGAATGTGCAATATCCTCATCGTCCTGAGCCCGAGCACCCAGAGCGATGAACATCGTCAACACTATGATTGTAAGAAACCTCTTACGTCTAGTAAAAATCCTAATCATATCAATATCGCTGCAAAACTACTGCATTTTTTGATATTTGCAGTAGATTTACAACAATTTTATATTTGATTGTTTTAGTTTAATATTTCTTCATTCCCCTTGTCTTAACAACTTCAAGGTGAAAAATCGCTCCAAAATTTGGAACTTTCAGAATTAATCCCTATCTTTGCAACGTCAAATGTAAGTTTGACTATCCGGTAAACATTCCTAGTGAATGCCGAGAGGAGTAAGCCTTTATCGACCCTGCTCCATTTTAAAGCTACCTCAACGGTAGCTTTTATTTTTCATATGTTTTCTGCGACTTAATGGTTCGGCTACAATGCTGCATCCAAACTCATCATCAAGTAATAACTGTTCTACTGCTATATCGTCTGTCATATCTTAGACTCAGATTAAGTTCTGTTTGCAAAGATACAACAATTAATTCATATCAACAAGAAATCAAAGAAAAAAGTGATCAGCGGAACCGACCCCTGATTACTTTGGTTTACCTGTTACCAATATCATTAATTATCTTTTCTACTACAGATTTCATATGAGGGACATCTTCCTCTAAAGTTCGAAATACCACATCAGAATCTATTTCAAAATAGTGGTGGGAGATTTTGTCGCGCATTCCCATAACACCTTTCCAATAAACCTCAGGATAGTTCTTTAGCAATTGGTTACCTGTCAATTTATCCAAACCCTTTACCGTTTCACCTAATGCTATCAGATTCATACAGATAGCATCCAAGCGCATCAAACCACCAGGAGAGCACAAGAAATCATTTGGATTCTTAACCACAGAGGCTCTTTCGGTAATCAAATCCAACATTGCCTTAATTTTCTGTAGGCTGTCGAGTGCTAATTCTGTATCAAACAAATATTCCATCTTTTAAGATCCTCTGTCTAAGCAGACTATTCATATTATCACGTACACGAACCAGATCAACCTTACAGTCGAAAAGTTGCTCAAGTTCTGTCTGTATCATGTCTAAAGTAAGGAATGTCGGTGCTTTACCTTCATAGCAGACATCTACATCACTATCTGGAGTTTGTTCACCACGAGCCACAGAACCAAAAATACCAAGTTTGGTGATGCCATACTTCTTCTGAGCCGTTGGCTTATAACTGCCCAGCAAATTTAATATTTCTGATTTTGACTTCATTTTTATACAATAATCATTATTTCACTTGGCAAAAATAAGAAGAATTTGTGAACTTTGCAAGTAATTAAGAAGGAAATTTAAAAAATTCTTTTCCACAAGCCTTGTGGAAATAAAAAACGAGGCTGATTGTTTGAACTATGACCATAATTGTTTATATTTAGATTTGTAAATTCTTTTCTTCTTCCCAAAAATCTCGTCCTTAGTGCGTGATTTTACGGTTTTACTATGAAAATTGATCTTCTACGCTTAGTAAAATTTGCTGCATAGTTATACCGCAAATCCTGTTGCCTGACGGTTTTTCCAAGCAATGGCTAAAATGTACAGTTTTTTGGCAAAGACAGTATGTTTGATAACATTTGGTGTGTGACAGTCAACCCAAATCAGGAAACGTCACGAAATCATCAAAAGTTCGCGCCCAGTTCGATTAATGACAACTATCAGTCCGACAGTTTCGGATTGGCAGTCCGAGGCGAGCGGACTCGTAGTCCGACGTAACGGACTATCGTCTCTCTTTTTTACTTTATCACAAGACGGATACCTACGTTTTCGAAAAGCTCATCTACATTATCCGGGAAGCTGAGATTTAGCTCACACCAATCATTTTCGCTGGTGTAACCGCCACCACAGTTAGCAACTTTTCCGTTAACAAGAGTTGATGTAAATTCCCATACGTTACCAGACATATCATAAAGACCCAGTTCGTTAGGTTTCTTCTGAGCAACAGGATGTGTTGATGCATCAGAGTTGTCATAATACCATGCTACTTTGTCTATTGAGTTCGAACCGGCATATTTGTAGCCTCCTGATAGTGGTCCGCCCTTAGCTGCATAGTGCCATTCTTCTTCTGTTGGCAGAGCTATCTTCTTGCCAGCAGGCAGTTGGTCCTTAGCCAGTTCGTTCAGTTTGTCAATGAAACCATCGTCCTTGGTGATGTCGTTATAGCTGTTGTAGATGACAGGGTATTTATCGCCGGTCTGTTCTGATTGCTGCGGAATAGCTCCCATGACAGCTTTCCACAACTGATTGGTAACTTCTGTCTGACTCATGTAGAAGTCGTTCATAGTACCTGACAAGTTTACATTAAAAGCATTACGTTCAGAATCTTTACGGCTGATTGCCGTGTTGTCATCGTTACTGCCGCAGGCAGTAAATGAAATACTCATGAAAGCTGCCATGAGCAGCGTCATCATCACTGATAATAAAGTCCTTTTTTTCATTACTATTTAAAATTATAAGAGTGAATTTATTCTTTTGCTGTTACAACTGTTACGATGTAGGCACTAATGAGTACCAATGCACCTGCTACGGGTTTATCCCATGTCAGAACATCCTGGCCCAGCATGATGGCTACAAATGAAGCGATGACGGGTTGGAGATTGGTGTAAATGGAAACCGTGGTGGCTTGGAGGTATTTCATCGCAAAGGGGATGAGGAAATAGCCTAAGGCTGTGGCGCCAATAACGATAAAGGCCATCTCGGCTACCCCATCCCACCCCCACGACGGGGTGTAAAGGGCGTTGGCCGAGAGTTCTGGTAATGCTATCGGAACGGTGACGATGGCGGAGATCAGGAATACATACTTCATCTGAGTTACTGGCGAATATTTTGAAGCCACATTGCGGGTGATAATCAGATAAATGGCCCATGTGAGCACACTCAGAATGGCAAGGACGATACCGATGAGATCGTTCTTGCCAGAACCAAGCGACTGGCTCATCAGTACCATGAGAATAGCACCTGCAATACCCAGCAACACGCCAAGTAACTTCATGGGGGTGATCTTCTCGCCAATCGTAAGGGCAGCACAAAGCATCACTGCCACAGGGGTGAGCGTAGCGATGAGCGAGAAATAGACAGGACTGGTATAATCGAGCGCCCAGGCGGTGAGGGTTTGCGAGATCACAAAGCCTAACAATCCGCCAAGCAGTATGGTGATCAGGTCTTTACGCTCAACATGCTCTTTGGGCATAAAGGCGGCAATAAGCCAAAACAAGATGCAGGCACCCAACGAGCGCGATGCCATATAACCCATAGGTGTGACCCACTCGTCGAGCAGCAGTTTGGTTACTGGTACGCCAAGTCCGAAGATGGTGTTGGCAAAGAAGATGGCGCTATGCGCCTGGAGTTTTTTGTTCATATAGCGTGATTCTTTCTTTGATTGACATTTTGGCGAACTTTCGCCATTCGTTGGCTTCGCC
>ONAE01000072.1 GCA_900315695.1 uncultured Prevotella sp.
CAGGGTCGCCTGACCACTCGTGAGATCATGCGCTGGGATAGCAGCAAACAGACTTGGGTGAATGATGTACGCCACACCTATAAGTATTATAAGAACGGTTATAATGTAGAGACCAGCAAGTGGGACGCTGCCCGTCAGACCTACGACCTTCCTTCAGAGGTGACGCTCTATCGCGAGGTTGCTCCCAGCCTGACTTCTGTGAAGACCTTTAAGATGAATGCTGCCAAGAACGATATGTATCTTGTTAACAGTCTGCTCTGTATGGAAGATTTGGAGAGTATCAGCGACCGCCTTTTCGCTTAACTTATAAAAACTCTTAAATTGGTAATACAATCCGTAATTTGGGTATCCCGATTACGGATTTTTCTTTGTACCTTTGCAGCCGAATAATATAACGAGACAATGGAACTAGTAAAAGACAAGAAATTCGGAGGCGAGAGACCTCTGTTTGCCCAACACGATTTAAGACTTGAGAATGTAACAATCACTGACGGTGAGTCTGGTATCAAACAGTGCCAGAATATGGAAGCATACGATTGCAAGTTTTATGGTAAATATCCTTGGTGGCATGTTGATGGCGCCTATATCGAGAACTGCTATTTCGCACTCGACTCACGCTCTGCCATCTGGTACACCAACGACCTGGTGATGAAGAACTCACGTATCGACGGCCCGAAGTTCTTCCGTGAAATGAAGAATCTGGAACTGGAGAATGTCGAGATCACCGATGCCGACGAGACTTTCTGGAAGGTGAACGGCATTAAGATTAAGAATGTGAAACTGCATGGTGGCACCTATCCGTTCATGTTCTCTGAGAATATCTATGTCGATGGATTGGAGAGTGATTCGAAGTATGTGTTCCAGTATTGCAAGAATGTGGAAGTTCACTATGCCAAGATTCTGACGAAAGACTCTTTCTGGGAGTGTGAGAATGTGACTGTCTATGACTCTGTGCTCGATGGCGAGTATCTGGCTTGGCATTCTAAGAATGTGCGCCTCGTGAATTGCCATCTGGCTGGAGAGCAGCTGCTCTGTTATACAGAGAACCTGGTTTTGGAGAACTGCACCATCGATCCGATGTGCGATCGTATGTTCGAATACTCTACGGTTGAGGCTGATATCAAAGGACATATCGAGAACATCAAGAATCCCACAAGTGGACACATTATTGCCGATTCCATCGGTAGTATTACCATCGATGAGAATGTCCGTCAACCCAATAACTGTGTGATAGAGACAAGAGGATGAAATACGATTTCGATGAGCTGGTAGAGCGCAGAGGTACAGGCTGCGTGAAGTGGGATGAGAGTAAGTATCCCGACGTGATCCCCCTCTGGGTGGCTGATATGGACTTCAAGGCAGCTCCCGCTATCCTGGAGGCTGTACGTCAGCGTGCTGAGCATGGGGTATTCGGCTATACGGTAGTAGAGGATGACTATTACGTAGCAGTGATTAACTGGTTCCGCCGTCGCCATCAATGGACCATCCGTCGCGAGGAGATACTCTATACCACAGGTGTGGTGCCTGCTATGTCGGTAGCCATCAAGGCACTTACGATGCCAGGCGAGAAAGTGCTGATCCTGTCGCCCGATTACAACTGTTTCTTCTCTTCTGTCCGTAACAATGGTTGTGAGGTGCTGGAGACGGCTCTTAAGCGGGTAGGAGATACTTTCGAGGTGGATTGGGACGATTTCACCGCAAAATGTGCCGATGAAAAGACGACAGTTTTCCTGCTCTGCAACCCTCATAATCCCTGCGGACGTGTCTGGACAAAAGCCGAACTCTCACGGATGAATGACATCTGTATGAAGTATGGTGTGAAGGTGGTGAGCGACGAGATCCACTGTGAACTTATCATGCCCGGCTATCAGTTCCAGCCTTTTGCTGCTGTCAGCGAAATGTGCCGACAGAACAGCGTGATACTCAATTCGCCCTCGAAGTCCTTCAATATCGCAGGTCTTCAGATAGCCAATATCATCTGCTCACAACCAGAATGGCGTCGCCGACTGGATCGTGCCATTAATATCAATGAGGTGTGCGATGTCAATCCCTTTGCGCCTGTAGCCCTGAAAGCAGCCTATAACGAAAGTGAAGACTGGATTGACGAACTCAACCAGTATTTGTGGGGGAATTACACCTTTTTGTGCGATTTCATCGGGAAAAACATCCCCCAATGGAAGGTCTGCCGCTTAGAGGGAACCTATCTTCCTTGGGTTGATATCTCTGCAATGGGTATCAGTGCCGAACGGCTCTGTGTGCGTTTGCTTGAAGAGGCCAGAGTGTGGATCAATCCTGGCACGATGTATGGTGCAGAGACAGGAAAAGGCTATGTCCGTTTCAACATAGCCTGTCCCCGTAGTCGCCTTGAAGAGGCACTCAATCGTATCTTAAGGGTTATTTCGGCAGGATAATGTCGCCCATCTCTGAGGCTTCAGCATCCTTGTCATTGAGCTTGAAGAGCATGAACTTCGGATTCTTTGCAGTGCAGGGTGCCCAACCTAAGCCTTTTGAACCCTTCGCACCGTTGGGATTGCTATACTTGGCAAAGTTTGTCCAGGCTGTCAGCATCTTCTCTGAGAGATCCCAGTCGCCTTGTGTCCAAGGGCGCCAACAGTGCTTCAGACTCTTGAATACAAACCAGAGGTCGCTGCTGTGGAAGGCTCCCTTCAATCGATCGGTGATCTCTGGATGCTTGCCGTCATCGGGCAGCGGACGGGCAAACTCGTAAGCCCAAGCCTTGCCACCTTTTGCCTCGCGAACCTTACAGAACTCTGCGATGCCAGGTCCCATCGAACCCATATCGTTCAGCGTGTAGCCGATCATGTAAGGCACATCGGCAATCGATCCCTCACGAGTGGCCTCGTCGAAGCTCTTCAGCGATACGTAGCCATCTACAATCGGGCGCTCCATCACATAGACATCGCTCTTGTTCACCATATTATAAATGGTTGTTAGGGTATAGAGCACCTCGGTAGAGGCTGCGCGAAGCTTCTTCAGATCAGTCAGTCCAGCCCAGTCCATCACCTTCTTCGTCTCAGCCTCAGCCTCTTTCAGCGTGGGGTTGTAGGTGAAGAACTTAGCCATCGGGGTAGCAGGCTTGGCTTCCTCTCCTGCCTTTGAGGGGATATTCAAACCACCACCACTCATGATGACAGCCTTGTGGAACAGACCACGAGCCAGCGGACTCTCGCAGATGGTGCGTACGCTTCCTGCACCAGCACTCTGTCCGAAGATGGTCACATTATCTGGGTCGCCACCAAACTGGGCGATGTTCTGTTTGATCCATTTCAACGACTGAATCTGGTCCAGAATACCATAGTTACCAGACACGCCATGAGGACTCTCTGCAGAAAGCTCGCCATAAGGCATGAAGCCGAAGATACCCAGACGATAGTTGATCGTCACGAGCACCACATCCTTTGAAGCCCATTCCTGTCCGTCAAACTCAGGCTCAGTGCCCCATCCCTCGCGATAACCACCACCGTGAATCCACAGAGCCACAGGCAGCTTCTTGTTCACATCACCAGGCGCCTTGGTATAGACATTCAGATAGAGACAGTCCTCGCTGTAAGGAGCCTCGTCGCCATAACCCCACTCAGAGGCATAGAAACCAGGATAGTGAACAGCCTGATAACCAGGATGCCCGAAACGGTTGCACTGGCGGATGCCCTCCCAAGCCACAACAGGCTGAGGCTCTTTCCAACGCAGGTCGCCAATGGGTGCTGCAGCGTATGGGATGCCTTTATAGACATACACATCAGGATTGTCGCAGGTCACGCCTTGAATCTGACCACCCTCAATCTTCAACACGGGAGTCTCAGCAGCTAACGCTTTGAAACCGAAGAATGCCAGTAATGGCAAAAGTAACCAAAGTTTTTTAGTTCCGAGTTCGATTCTCGGTCGGGGTACTATTGTGGACTACAATTCCTATCATTATTCAGGTGTTTTTTACTTTCATAAAAACACTTTCTAAAAACATTTTGCCTTTTCAACGCATAATTTATGTTTTTATGCGTAGTTACTGTAAAACAAGCTGTTTATCTTTCTTATTCCCATTTTATAAAAACACTTTCTAAAAGCATTTTTGCCTTTTCGACGCATATTTTATGTTTTTATGCGATACTTTGTCCATCGTTTCTTACCCTCAGACACAATTTTCTCCTCTGCTAATAGTTGCTTTATCTGGAATTGAAGTTTGCGAATTGGAATTTCCTTACCAATTCTTTCGTGAATGTCGGTAATGGAACATGGTTGGTAGATTCTTAAATCCTCCATAATCAGTTCACGTAGTCTGTAACTCTCAATTCTTTTTAGCGAGGTGGTACCTTTATAATTACTGTCACGCAAAATGCGTGCTCCCACGCGATATTCTTTGGCCTTTGAACGGTCGTTAGTCGAGATAACAAATCCTTTGTCAACCAAAGGTCGCAACCAAGGTCGCAATGCATCTGCATCTTTCAGGTGTAAAAGATCTATCAGTTGAGTTGCAGTAACACTCTCATGCAAGGCAATCAGTCCTAAACAGATAAGTTGTTTCTGTTTCAGTTCCTGGCTTTGGTCAGCATACTGCATCACCTTGATAACTTCTTGGCTTATTACACGTCTTTCTACCCTGACTTTCACCCAGTCATCACCTTCTTCTACTATGGGAACCGATTTTCCATTAGCCAGTAACTTCTCATACATCATGTCATATCCAGAACCTTCACGCTCCATTAGATGGAGAGCATAGAACACCGCAGCCATATGTTCGTTCCTTTTCTTTGTTGTGTGAAGAATATTATCAACGGTCACACCAATTGGAAGAAGGCCAGGGTTAACTATTTCGATATAGTCAGGATGAATATTTAGGAAGATATCACCACGAATTGTGTATGGCCTATGTACCAGTGAGTTCCCAACGAGCTCTCTGACGACACTCTCTGGGTAGGCAGGAATGTTGCGTCGAAACATTCCATCGCCGATTTCTGTACTCTCTTTCCATTCTGGGATATTTTTCCATATCTCGTCAATCATTTCATACGGATTTTTTGAGAAGTCATCCCATAACCATTTATTTACCTTTTCTCCATATTGATCATACTTGATACATTGTATGACAGGAGCATTCATTATTCTTCCTCGTTGAGTTTGCTTACCAATGAACAATACACCTAATTGGGTCATAAGATCTGATTCAGCATCCGTCATGTAGTAGTAATCCAACAGCTCTTTTGTGTCCTTCTGCTTTACAAAAGGACTCACACGATCCGAGGCCTTTATAAGATCTAAGAACATTTTTAGTTTTTCGCTATCTGCATCCTTCCATGAGAAACTAGTCACAGTGTCTTCCCAACTGATGCATCCTTTGTCTGCTGCTAATCGGGCAACATCCTCAGAACCTACAGGAACGCTATTATCGCCAATACGCACATAAATCTTTCCAGAGGAAGTTACTGCGATGGCACTTGGGTTCCTCTGGATAGTGAGTTTGATATATTCGCCACCATTCTCTGCAGTTTCCTTTTCTGTTGTGGCAATCACTGCATGTGTTAATCCACTAATCTTATTCACGATAGTAGTGGGTAAATCTTCAGGCACATGCTGCGAAGCTGGTGGTAATGTGTCATCATTTTCGATACCAATATCAATGATTCCACCTTGTGCGTTACTAAATGCAACACAATCCTTTGCCAATTCCGAGAAGTCAGCAGTCTTACCAACTACTGTTCTCAGTGATTTCTTGTCATATAATGAATTCTCTTTCATATTTCGTTTGCAAAGATAATGAATTCTTTGAATTACACAAAAAGAACTGTCACTTTTGTTTTTCTTTGCAGCCGAAAAGCACTTTGCCCTGATAGTTAAATGGATATAACAAGGCTCTCCTAAAGCTTAGTTCCGAGTTCGATTCTCGGTCGGGGTACCTAAAGGCTGAAAACAGCAGAAAGCAAAAGAAAAGAAAGCAGTTAAAAGCATTAAAATCAGGCGGTTACATCAATCGTCTGATTTTCTTTTGGTTTCTTAAAACACCCTTATTTTCCCAATTTTGGTTAAAAACTACACTTTTTCTACACCTTAATTGAATTCTTTTTATTACCTTTGCAGACAGGTGAAACCAAAAGAAAACGAGATGGCAGAAAAAGGAAAAAATGCACTTTTGATTGAGCCAGGGAATCCTCGCCTGCTCAAAACACCTGTAAAGGACGGTTCAGAATATAGCCTTTACCTCGAATACAAGGTGGGCTATAAGGAGGAAAATGGCTCATGTATTCGTAGGAAGGAAGGGCTGTCTCTGCGTCTGGTGGCTAACCCAAGAACACAGGCCCAGCGCCAAAAGAACAAAGAAACCATCGAACTGGCTCGAAAGATTCGCTTCGAGCGTGAACAGGAGTTCCTACAGAACAAGGAGGGCTATCGCCTGAAGAAGTCGCGATCTGTGAACTTCCTGGACTATTATCAGACCTACATCAAGAAATACACGAAGAAAGATGTCCGTGTTATAGAAATGGGGCTGAATGACTTCAAGAAGTTCCTATCAGAGAAATACCCGCATTTCAGCACCAGAGTAGAACCACGCTACATCAACAAGAAGATGATGGAAGAGTTTGCTGATTACATTTCAGAACATCATCGCGGTACAGGCATCTCATCCGTTCACCGTCGCTTCAAGAAAGTCATCCTCGCCGGTGTAGAGGACGGACTTTTCAGCGAAAATCCCTGTAAAGGCATTGTGCTTGACAACAAGGAGGATATGCTTGTAAAAGACATCCTCAGTGCAGAGGAACTGCAGCAGCTCTTTTCTACGCCATATACGTGGAAGTACCCGGACATTCGCAGGGCTTTCGCCATGACCTGTTTCTCAGGCATCAGGTTCTGCGATGTCGAAGCATTGACATATGGTGATGTCGATTATGCCAACCGCATCGTTTCCTTTAGACAGAAGAAAACTGTAGGTCACAGCCACAAAAGCGGTGTAGTGATGCCACTAAATGATACCCTGATGGCGATTATAGGCGAAATGCCCAAAGAAGCCACATCAGAGACTCGCATCTTCAAACTACCACCAAACAATGGCGGGGATAACTGCAACCACTTCCTGAAGCAGTGGACGAAGGCTGCTGGCATAACCAAGCATATTACCTGGCATTGTGGACGGCACAGTTTCGGTACCCAGTTACTATCCAATGGTGCCAATATCAAGGTTGTTGCCGATCTTCTGGGCCACAGCAGTCTCAAATACGTGCAAGTTTATACCCGCGCCGTTGACGAACTGAAGAAGAAAGCCCTTGACAGTCTGCCCAAAATCGAGATGTGATTAGGAGAGTCGTGTCAATATTCCAAAGAACACTCAAAGGCCTTTCGCCTACCGATGCAGTAGTACCTTATTGGCTGCAAAGGTACTAAAAATATTCGAAACAACATCATCCGATGTATTTTTGAATACATAAATACATTGATATACATATACAAATACACAAAGATATATGTATATATATAATAATGTATTCAAGATTATATGTGTATATGTGTACATATAAACATAAAAACATATAAACAAGAAAACAACAAAACATTGAAAGTTGTCCGTGTCACTCTAAGGCAATCCGTACTGCCGCTATCAGTCCCACTCTGGGCAGCATGGCATACCAATGTCGAACTCATTCAGAGGCGAACAAGGTTCTGCTTCACCAGTATCGACGTTGGTGTGCTACATGCTTTAGTCGCCGGACATGATGGCAACGGTACGGATCTGTTTCGCCACACTTAGATTTAAACCTCCTATTTGTCGAAACGTACCAAATAACACTCATTTGGTACGTACACACCCGCCCTCTCCAGTCTTTGAATAGTGAGCCTGTTAATGTTTCTGGGAGGTCACTATCCTCTCTCGTATTCTCTGACCTTCATCTTTTCTCTTTTTGGGTCATTCCCTTTTCTTACCTATTCCTCTCATCCTGGAAACCTGGCACACCGCTCTTGGCCTCTATTGGTTGAGGAAAAATCTCTGATTACGGGCCTCCGTCGGATGGAACACATCTTGTTTGCAAAGCGTAGAGTATAACGGTCATCTTTATTGTAAACGCCGTTGGTCTCTGTATGACAAGTATGCTGGCATACACATCATACAGTGCTTGCTACTCCTTCACAGACTCGGAGGTATCAATCACCGACTAACAATGTTTACGGATGATCGTCATACACTCCTTCTTTGCATGATGGTTTCATTACCGATGGATTCCCTGATGTAATCCGGGGTATTCCACAACCAGTCCGTGAGCGACTATATGCCGGACATGAACAAAGAAGGAATCTCATCATCGTCCAAGGTATGTCGTAAGCACCGTTGACGGTTCTTTTCACTTACTTCACGCCTTTTCCCTTGCAAATTTAGTGAGCCTGGCGGTCATGCCAAGTACTGTTCCACTATTTCACGCAAAATTGTTCCTGCAGCCTTCCACAGATGTTATCTGGGTATTCCGTAAAATTTTGGGTGAAATTCCTTGGCGTAGTCCGCTGTTTATCAGTCTCTCTGGGGAAGCAAGGAAAAGGGCTATAAGCGAAACGAAGTCGATGACGACTGCTTACATAAGACATACCGGCTGACTTGATGAGAGAATCAAGATTTGAAAAGGACAAAGCTCACTCAGCCGATAACTCTAACAGCAGCGCATCAGATACATACATAAAACCGCTGCCGACGGAATAGAAACAGGCACAGAGAATATGAAACAGTACAGTCAGGATTACACACTCGTAGCGAATGCTACAGAGGACTTATATAGGGTCACACGGCTTCTCGCAAATGATTGCATCGATGCAGCTTTGAGTCTGGTGAACGATGCAAGAGGTAAACTCTTGCTATACATAAGCCGTGATAATATGGTTGAGGATAATGATGTCGCAGACGGCTGGGTCAAAGCGCACGAGGTTGAGGAACTGGATAATAACAAATAGCCATGCAAGAGAAATTGACTTATATGGTAGAGGGTATGCTGGCTGTCACCATCATGGCCAGTGCAATACTGGCGGTCTATGTGATGATGACTATCAGTTCCATGCCCTACTGGTCGGTGCAGTTCGCTCTTACCATGCCGGAGATTTAATTCGTCAAATAATGACAAATAAAAATCTCGCGGCTGCTTCCCTACGGTCGCAGCCTATAATAGTCCCGTTAGCTTTGTGATGTGAACGCTATGGGCACTCAATACTGTCCCCTATACCCCTTGCTGGTCGTCCGACAAATTTGTGCCTGCAGGTATATATTCGATATGTAGTTTCGGAAAAATTGTATTGCCCAATACAAATATGTGAAATTTCATTGAGACCATCCATTTCCTGTATAATGGAAACTTTGTAAGTCGTGAAAATGTTAATATACGAGATAAAATTTTTCAAGAGAGCCTTATTAAAAAATTCCGCGTACTTTTGGGCATTGAAATCCGCAGTGCAATCCCGCACTTTATTCCACACAAATCTTTGTGGAAAACAATGTGGAAACGTATGCGGAATATTATATTTAGTACACGAACATTATTTATAAGGAAATGGAACAGAAAAATCTGCAATGTAACAACGCGGAATATTCAATGACTATTCCGACCAGTCGACCACTCTGGAACTATCTTCTGCACGGCCAGAAAAATTCATCCAAGAAACTCTCGCGCGTAGAAGCATTCCGTGACATCATAGAACGGCAGCATTCAGCACTGCTGTCTGGTACTGATGACGGCATCGGTGCGAGTGTCATAGAACTGACCAAAGCATGGCATTGGAATCGGGACACGACAAGTGCCTTCATCGACTCTCTTAGGCGGCTTGGTGCAGTGACCTGTGAGAAGGATGGAAATAGGACAATCATCAGGCTAAATCATACTGTCGAATGAAAAACATTTCTGGAACCTCAGAGAAGCCCTCAGAGGTGAAAAGTCTATCGTCTGCGACCAACGGAACATGAATTCTTTTCTGTGGTCTTATACGCCACGTAAACGACATAACTTCGAATACGACAAAATGGCCTACGGCAACAGTGGCGGAACGCCAGCATTGGAACGAGCCTCGCAGAGCCTCGAAATGCCCCGGAGGCGCTTGCGCGTATGGCGACATTCCGCTATAGGGGTAGCCTACTACCCCCCTATTGGCATCAATGCCACAAAGGGAGAGCCACACACCAAGGTTGAGCAAGCTCAGTGGCAAGTAGGCTTAGGGACACCCCGAGACCCCGCACTAAATAAATTATTGAACAACTTTAAATAAACTTGAAAATATGGTAGAAAAACAGAAACAATCAATTGACTTGCGACCAGGTAAAAGGTTTGCCGTCGCACTCAGTAATGAAAACCTTCGCATCGGCGATGACTCCGCATGGAAAGCGAAGTTGGCAGGAACCCTTGACCCGACAAGAACAAGACTGGACTTCGAAGTAGGAAAGGGTGGAGTTATTCAACCTCTCAACAAGGCAAAATCAATTACCAGAAGAATCAAGGATATCCTGAAGGCCAATGGTATCAGCGACCCAAATACGGGCATACCCGATGAAGACCTGAAGGTTAAAGGTGTCGGCATCAGAACATATGCCAGTTTCATCCTACAGGGTTCCCATGAAACAATGGTAAAACTTGCTTTCGGTGATCAACGTGTTTCCTACGATCCTTACGCAGATAATTCACATCTGGAACGTAAGGAAGAAATCGAAAAATGGGCAAAGGAAATGTACGCATATGTTGCGCAGAAATATGGTGAGGATAATATTGCGGAGTTTACAGTACACCTCGACGAGACGACTCCACATGCACATTGCGTAGTAGTTCCCATAACAGAATCCGGCAAACTTTCCTTCAAACATGTTTTCGTCGGGGAGAACAAATACGAGTTCTCGCGCAGGACAAAAGCGATATGGGATGAAGCAGCGAAGATCGCAGAGAAATACGGTATGGAAAGAGGCACACCAGGAGGACAACACAAGTCCTATCTCCAGTGGCTCAAAGAACAAATCTTGAAATACCAAAAGACCATTGAGGAACAGTATGAGACGATAGGCCGACAGTCCACCGAGATATCAGAACAGGAACAAATTCTATCCGGGCAGAAACAACAGCTCTATGCCATCAACAATGAGATAAAGACCGCTGAGAAGAAACTGAAGTCGTTTACCAAGATGCTTAGTAATTTAAACGATCAGAAAGAACATCTGGAGATTGAAATCACTGCACTCGAAGAGATGCGCGATACTGGTAATGAAGAGGTGGAACAGCAGCTGAAAGAGAAACAACAGTTACTCGATGAGATTAACGGAAAAATCTCTAACAGAGAGGAACAACTTTCCAATGTACAACAGCAGCTGCATGACCTCGCCATCAAGAAACATGATTTACAGAGAGAATATGATAACCAGAAGCGTCAGATGAACAAAGAGCTGCCTGACCTTCTCGATAAAACACAGAGTGAGGTCAACGATACATTCTGGGAGATTGCTGCAGAAGAGATGAAGAAGGATTATTCTGCTATCAATGATTACATTTCGAAGAATCTGGACCCAAAGCAGCAAGGTGAATTACGTGAAATAATTGGGGAATCATTTTTTGAAGATCTGGCACAGCGGGGGGAACAGATGGCTGCATGCGCCGCCGCACTCTTCCTGGGATATGTCGATGCGGCTACGAATATCGCCCATGCCGGTGGTGGCGGCGGTGGCAACACCAGCGGATGGGGAAGGAATAAGGATGAAGATGATGAAGCATACCGACGTCGCTGTTGCATCATGGGCAGGATGATGATGAAGCCTGCTGGAAGAAAGAATCAAATAAAACGTTCATGGTGATGTATCTGAATAATGTGGGGCTTTTGCTCCACATTTTATTATGCCCTCATTCCGGCATCTGTAAGAACTGGCATCATTGAATCTCTTGACGGGCGCATGTGACCCAATAACACCGGCATCGGTAAGAGTAATGCTTTTGTCAAGAAATTTACCTAAATGGGCATTTTATCGATGCTGGAATGAAAAACGACCTTAAAGAAAGGCCATAGGAAGCATTTCGCGACGATTTCGATATAGTTATACCTCCCTTTTGGGGGGGGTGAAATAAAAAAATCCTTACACAAAAATATAGGTGATTGTCTATAATTATAGACATTTGCCAATATTTGTGCGCAGTCCGCTATACACGGCTGCCGGAATTATAGATACTGGTCTATAAAATACAGACGGAATTATATCTATTTGCATTATATCAATAAAAGCCACCTACATATTATTATGCAGATGGCTTATTAAATAAGCAGCAATGCTTATTTGAATAGCTTATCGATGGTTTTGTTTTTCAGTCTGTCTGTTAGATTCTCTGGTTGGATGAAATTTACAAAATCATCAAACTCCCTATAGTTGTTAAACCAAAGAGAACCTGCGAAATACTTACTGTCCTTCTTATGATCCTTACCATTGAGTATGATTCTCAACATTGGTTCCTTTTCTCTTGTGGCAGGAACACAGAATATGAATTTTTTCTTCTCAACAGAAATATTAAATTCGTTGGTCACTTTATTGCCACTTGTCTCATAGAGATGCACATATAGGTCATCTATGCTTATATCGATGTCCTTCTCCATGTGTCCGACATTGTTTTCTATGGCAGTTTTCGACCACTCAGTGTATTTATCTGAAATAGCTTTCAACCTCCCCAGATTCTCTTCTGTATAAGGAATAACGATGTCCTTAAAATGGAAGTCATACTCACGACTGAAGTGACTTGTGGGGTTTACGATAACAGCTTTTATCGCAAGTGTGTCAGGGGTTGTTAGAACATAGAGATTCTTTGTCTTACTTTCAATGGTAACAGCACCCACTAAGACTCTTATCTCATTGCCATCAGTGCTGATTACACCAATATCACATTTGTCAACATAATGAGCTTTTGTTACCATCATAGACATGACAGCCAACAAAAAGAATATAGTTCTTTTCATAATTATCAGTCTAATCTGGAATTGCGATAATGACAGTTATTTGGGTAGAATAATCAGAAGTAACAAGTATGCCAACATACTTGCCATTTATGGTGGCATTACCTGAATATTGAGTATAGGACTTACCTTCGACTTTCTCCTGCTGCTTAGTAAGAGTAGTTTTGTAGCGTTTCTTGGTCTCGGCTACAATGTCGCTGAGTTTGCTTTCTGAATAGCCGACATATTGAACCATGTCGTAATAAAGACCAGGTGTTGATCCACGGAACATGTAAGAGATGCTACAGGTTCCATTGGTATTCGTGTACATTAGCATGTATTGGTCGTAGGTCAACTGCCAGGAACTTCCTGCCATGTAACTCTTAACCTGCTCTAAGGTTGCTCCCCAGTTGAAACATGGCTCAACATAGTCGGGCATCCCTTTACTTTCCTCTTGCGAGGTGGTTGTGTCATCATCGTCACCTCCACAACTGGTAAGCAACGGGACGTTTGTAATGGCAAACAAAGCCATTGACAGCAATGCAATTTTCTTTTTCATTTTGGCGATTCTTTAGCAGTTTTAAATTTACATTCTCGTTTGCGACAAATAAAGAGGACTGCCCCCTGTGTCCTACTGCAAGGCATCGCCAAACACCTGTAAATACGCACAGTAAGGCAGCCCTTCAATGAGAACTGCCGTCTGTGCCTCGTATCCCTTTCAGCAGATTTTGGCGATTTTTGCAGTAGGGAGACACATTCGTCGGGTGCAAAGGTACAAATATTTTTTGGATTTGCATCCGAAGTTGCATCCAAAGTTGCATTTGAAGTTGCATTTTCATAGCCAGATGACATTTTTGCCCATTAATTCGGTCAAAAATTGAAATATTTTCATTTTTTGACGTTATAAATTACTAATTTTACGATTCTTTGATTGTTTTCTCATTATTATTTCGTAATTTTGTAACCTACAAACCATCAAACAATGGAAGATAACAAAGATCTGAATCGCATCAAGGTGATGCTTGCGGAAAAGAAGCGAACCAACAAGTGGTTGGCTGAACAGCTTGGAGTCAATCCTGCCACTGTCAGCAAATGGTGCACCAATTCTTCTCAGCCCTCATTAGATATGCTGGGAAAGATTGCTGAAGCACTCAACGTGGATTACACAGAACTGGTGAGAATAAAGCGAAACAATGGCGACAAAGAAGAATAATAAATATGACTCTGGTGTGAACATCATGGGTAGTGTGCCAAACTACAACATGATGCTCGACTATATCAGTGACACTTACGGCATCACTGAGGGCAGCTCTGGTGCATTTGAGTTCCGCACGGAGAAATCCCTTCAACGCTTCGTTTCAGCTATTGAGTCTTGTATTCTCCGTTTCAAGAACGCTGAGCATAAGAAGATGTTCTTCGAAGCTATTGCCAACAAGGACTTCTCCGTGCAAGGACGGCTTATGGTACTGTTCTGGCAATTGACCTATTCCAACCTTCTCTTCTCACGCATCACCGCAGAGGTTTTCATGAAGGCTGTCTATGCAGGACGAGTTACTATCACAGCTGAAGAGGTCACCAGTTTCCTGCGCTACATCAAAGAATCTGAGCCTGGCGAACTGGACTGGAGCGAAGACACCATCAAAATTTCTGGCAGCAAATACCTCACCATCATGAAGAAGCTGGGACTGGCCGATGGTGCTATCAAGAAAACCATTATCCATCCCGTTATCACTACCGGCCTCTTTGTTTACTTCATCCGTTTCGTCCAGACAATAACGGATGACAGGACTCTACACAATCCCTATATGATATTCTCATTCAGCGAAGAGCAGACTATCATCAGCAGACTAAAAAAAATAGATAATATCCAATATTGGGACATCGCCCAGATTGGAAATGAAATAACAATAGACCTGAAATAGCTTATGGCATCTACCTACATACAAGAGCACAATCGCTTGTTCAGCGACCTCACGGCAGCATTGAGCCGTGACTTGGCTCACCTGTCATCCGATGCTAACGGTGGCCGAAGCATACTCTTCGTTTACCCGCCTGCGGATGAAGAGAAGTACACCGAGGAAGCCCGTCGCAGATATACAGACGGCTATGAGTTCGTCGACTTGCGTCAACTATTTGTGCAGTTTGTCGACTCAAAAGGTCTCGACAAGTTCCGTCGGCAGTTCAAGAACATGGGTACTGAGGTGTTTGTCAGTCAGAACTACAGCGAAGGAACCTTCTATCACTTCCTCATGCAGCGCATTGTCGAAACCGCTGCAAAGGGTGTCTCTCCGATATTGATACATACAGGTGTCATCTACAAGATGGGGTTCTCCAACCAGAATATCATGGAAGACCCGGATGTGATGAAATTCCAGAAACCACTGGTGTTTTTCTACCCTGCGGTGATAAGGAATGAGACTATTTATTTTCTCGACCAACAGCCAGCTTCCAAGTATTAATCGACCTCAACCAGCAGGACGAGCGTAGTATTATTGATGAACTTGACGGATTCATCTTGACAGAGAGCCTTGCCAAGCATCTGGCAGACTTTTGTGATTTCTTCACCTCAAATACAGCCCAACCAGGATTGTGGCTGAGCGGTTTCTATGGCTCAGGTAAGTCATACTTCTCCAAGATGATCGGTTTCCTCCTGAAGAACCCAACTCTTCAAGGGACTTCTGTCCGTGACCGTTTTCAGAACAAACTGATAGGATTGCCCAACGCAGGTCTTCTCCAAAACAGTATCAACGAACTGGGACGCACCAACAATCATATCGTGCTTTTCGATGCAGCAAAGACCACTGGTAATCATGGTATCAGCTACATGATGATGGGGGCATTCCTTAAATCATTAGGGCTGAACGATGACTGGGTTGGCGTCATCGAATTCAATTTGTTGATGAGCGGTCGCTATCAGGCTTTTTGCGATAAAGTCCAACAGAAATTCGGAGAGACATGGCTGAAGCGCCGTCAGAATATGGATGAAGTGTATGACACTTTAGAGGACACCATGCTCGACGGTTTTTGTTCTGAGAGCGCTTACGACGAGATGCGTGAGGCCGCAAAACTGCGCATACAGGACTATGACGCCGTAAAACTTCAGGAAGACTTAACACGCTATCTTGAAAAGAATACTGATATTCGCATCGTATTCATGATTGACGAGGTAAGCGAGGCAATTGCCCAAAAGAAGATCAATATCCTTGACCTTGAAGGAATGGCAGAAGCACTCGCAGCTCTTGGTCGCAAAGTATGGACAATTGCCATTGCCCAGCTCCAGTTGGATGACGTCATCAACGGCACCAATGTCAATCGTAGTCTGTTGACTAAGATTATCGACCGCTTCAAGAAGCGCATCCCCATTGCAGCCGAGGAAGTGGACATGATTATCCGCAAGCGACTCTTGGCCAAGACC
>ONAE01000073.1 GCA_900315695.1 uncultured Prevotella sp.
CTCATGCAAGCGGATGATTTCTTTCTTTTCTTCTAAACTGTGATGTGTATACATAATGAACCCCAGAAGTATTCTGTCCAACTTCTGGGGTTCACTTCAAAGTTGCACACCCTCGCTTGTTTTATTCCTTTGTCTCTGTACCCAGAGGATTACGCTTCAGTTCCTCAATCATATCACTGATCTTGTGGAGCTCGCGTGTGATACGGATGCTCTGCGGACAGTGAGGCTCACACTGATGACAGCCGATGCAATGGTCTGGCTGACGTTCACGAGGTACAACCCGATCGAGAGAGATCAGATACTGACGACGATGACGGCGATATTCCGCATCGCCTACTCCCATTGGCAGGGAGCCTTCATTCTTACACTTGTTATAATGGATGAAGATGGCTGGTATATCGATACCATAAGGACAGGGCATACAATATTTACAGTCATTACAAGGAATGTTCTCCAGACCTACGATCTTCTGGGCGATATCCCTATCCAGATAGCGTTGTTCTTCCTCTGTGAGTGGTACAAGCGGACAATATGAAAGCAGATTATCCTTCAAGTGTTCCATATAGGTCATACCCGACAGTACGGTCAGTACACCCTCAGGCGTACCGGCGTAACGGAAAGCCCACGAAGCGACACTCCGTTCAGGGGCATGACTCTTCAGTTCCGTTGCCAGATACTGCGGCAGATTTGCCAGACGACCACCTAGAAGCGGCTCCATAATCACTGAAGGAATGCTTCGCTTTTGGAGTTCTTCATAAAGATAGCTGGCATCTACATTGTTATTGCTGATCTCATTGGCAAAATCCCAATCCAGGTAGTTAAGCTCTATCTGTACGAAGTCCCAATGATATTTTTCATGGAGGGCGATCACCTGATCGAACACTCCCTTTTTACCATGGAACGAGAAACCAAGGTTGCGGATACGGCCAGCCTCACGCTCTTTCAGCAAATAGTCCATAATGCCGTTGTCAACATAGCGACTATTAAACTCATCCATACTGCCACCCACGGCATGGAGCAGATAGTAGTCGAGATAGTCAACCTGCAACTCCTTCAGCGAGTTGTGGTACATTTCCTTTGCCTTATCTGCAGCCCAGTAGTCGCGATTGAAGTTCGAGAGTTTCGTTGCCACGAAATACTCACTGCGCTTATGGCGACTGAGGGCGATACCAGTACAATGCTCCGACTTGCCCTGACAATAGACAGGAGAGGTGTCGAAATAATTCATGCCATGTTCGATGGCATAGTCAACCTGCTTGTTGATCATATCCTGATCATACTCATCGCTGTTATCAACTTTCGTCGGCAGGCGCATCATACCATAACCTAAGATAGAAACCTTCTCTTTGGTCTTAGGATTCTCACGATATGTCATCTTACCCACAGGAGGCTCCACCTGATTCTTATATTCATTGGCGGCTTGCTCCTCTGCCTTATTGGCTTGTTTACATCCTGCCAACGTAGCTGCAGCACCGACGGTTCCTGCTCCAAACAGTTTCAAAAAAGAGCGGCGTGAAATATTCTTCTTTTCCATGATGTATCCTCCTTATTAAATATGTTTATGCACTTCATGCCCCTCAACGTAGATAGCCGAGAACGGACGCGACGGGCACACATACTCACAGGCACCACAACCGATACAGGCAGACTCGTTGATGGCAGGTACCATGGGAGACTCCTCGTTATCAGGATCGAGTGGCACCATCTCAATAGCCCCAGAAGGACAATGACGGGCACAGTTTCCACACTCCACCTCGTCAGTCAGTACCACACAATTCTTCTTGATCCATACGGCGTGACCAATCTGAATGGATGATTTCTCTGCTTTGTCAACCTTTATAATCGCCCCAGCAGGACATACCTCAGAACAGCTTGTACACTCGGGACGGCAATAACCGTGCTCATACGACATGGTTGGCTGCATCAGATGCATCAGATCTGAGGACGGACGAAGTACCTGATTCGGACATTCGGAAACACACAACTGACAACCCGTACAACGTGTTGAAAGATTCTGGAACGAGAGTGAACCTGGAGGGGTCAGTGGTGTCTGACGCTCAGGAGCCACTTTATCTTCTATCTCTGCAATACCACCATCCATCAGTTTTTCTTTCTTCTGAGCCATCGCAGCTGTTGTCATCAGAGCGGAAGCCAGAAGAAAAGAGCGCTTAGAGGTATCGACTGCATTAGAACTACTATCCTTGCTAGCATTAGTAGCCTGACGAGAATACTTCAAAGCCCCAAACTTGCAACTATCGATACAGTTACCACAGACCACGCAACGGCTATAATCTACGGTGTGGGTCTTGAAATCGATACAAGCAGCCTTGCAGTTCTTCGAGCAGAGCGAACAGTTTTTGCACTTATCAGCATCGAAATGAATCTTCAGCCATGAGAAACGGGCAAAGAAGGAGAGGATCGTGCCGACAGGGCAGATAGTGTTACAGTAAGTACGTCCACCTCGCCAGGCAAGAATAAAGAGCACTACCAGAGTCACCACTGCTATCACCAATACCGGCAAAGAGCGCATCCACGTATCCACACTGTAGAAAGCGTAGCTCTCCATACGTTCTGCCGCCATCGCCAACAGGTTGTTAGCAACTTTCCAGATAGGCTGGAATATCATGGTGGCAATACGTCCATACGCGCTGTAAGGTGCCAGCAACTGGAACAATGAGCCAATGCCAGCCACACCAGCCAGTACAAAAACTACCAAAACAGGATAGCGCAGCCATTTCACTTCCTTGGAATAGCTGTACTTGTTTTTCTTCCGATGGAATCGAGCCAGGACATCCTGGAAGATACCCAATGGACAGATAACGGAACAGTAGATTCGTCCGAAGAAGAGCGTCAGCACGACAAGTGCCACAACGACGATGACATTGAGTGCCATCACGGCAGGCAGGAACTGGATTTTAGCAAGCCATCCCAGCCAACAATGCACCGTCCCCGTGAAATCGAGGAAAAGCAGGGTAATCAGTATGAAAACCACTGCTGCGAGGATCGTTCTGATTTTCCTTAACATAGTTATCTCATATTTGTTTAGTTTTACTTCTTTATCCGTTTAATCTCACAATCAGGATGCTCAATTCATAGAGCAGCCATATCGGCAGAGCAACAACAAACAGCGTAAAGGCATCTGTCGTCGGCGTAATAACCGCAGCAGCCACGAGTATAGTCACGATAGCGTGTTTGCGCCATTTCTGCATCATTGAGGCATTGATCAGGCCTATCTTTCCCAAAAGCCAACTGACCACCGGTAACTCGAAGACGATGCCCATCATGAGGCACATCATCAGCAGCGTATCAATATACGACTGCAATGTCAGCATGTTGGCGACATCAGGACTCACCTGATAGGTTCCCAAGAACTTCACAGTCAAAGGGAAGATGATCAGGTAGTTGAGTACCGTGCCCAGCATAAACATCACATAGCCACTGCCCACAAGCAATGTGGCATATTTTTTCTCATTGTCATAGAGCGCTGGTGATACAAATCGGAAGAGTACATATAGTATATATGGCGAAGCCACTAACACCCCCGCATAGAAGGCAGTCTTCATATGGATCATAAACTGCTCCGTCAGCCCTGTGTTCATCAGATGAATACTGAACGGCTCGACTCCCATGAGCCTATAAGTGATAAAATCGCTGGTACGGGGTGCCAACACCACAGCAAACAACTCATCCTTCAGACAGAAAGCGAATGCTGCTACCAAAACAGTCACAATGAGAATCCGGATAAGAACCGAGCGCAGTTCATCGAGATGATCCCAAAAGGTCATTGATGGGACTTCACTCATCCTTTTTCTCTTCCTTCGTGACGTCTGTCACCTCATTCATGCCCTCCTTGAAATTCTTCACGCCCTTACCCAGTCCTTTCATCAGTTCCGGGATCTTCTTGCCACCAAAGAGAAGCAGGACAACCAATGCGATGATCAGAATCTCAGTGGGGCCTAAATTCATAAATAGTATTTGCGATCCAAACATAATCTTAAGCATTTAGTATACGTGGGCAAAGTTAATCAAAAAAACCGAATGCGCCAAACTTTACAGCGTTTTTTTGAAAACAACACCTTTTAGAACTCCAAATAGGGAGCAAGCCGGGCAATAATCTCAGGAGGGAAGTCGCGTGAGAGGCGAAGATCGTTGAGAGAATGCAAAGGTCCGTGCAGTCGGCGATAATCGGTAATATCCTTAGCACGATAGAAATTGATGTAAGGGTGACGTTTCAGTTCATTCAGTGTCAGTTTGTTGACATTCAACTTTTGGGGAGTAGCTTTTTCCACAACAAGGAAACGCTTGACCTCAGTAGGAAAATTCTCGATTTCATCAAGCTGATCCACACTCACATAGCCTCCCAGGCGCTGTCCATACTGCACAATCTTTCTGGCGAAATAAGGTCCGATACCAGGTATCTTCATCAGTTCTGTGGTATCTGCCGTATTAAGGACCACATGCGCTGTATCACTGATCTTCTGAGGATAATGCCTCACAATAGCAGTGTCATGATTTGCTGTAGCTATTCTTTCCTTTACCAACGTAGCTGCAGGCAGATAATCCGGAGAGATACGTATATAAGGCTCCAATTCGCGATATTCCTTCACCGTCAATCCATAAAGTCTGGCAAAATCCAAAGGCTTACGATAAATGCCGCCAGATGCCCTGAACTTGTAGATATTCCTGATTTGCCAATTCTGGAGTCCCAAGCGTTGCAATTGGGTGCTATCAGCCGTATTGGGGTCGAAGAAGAAACGTTCGACCTGCCGGGTGGGAAGAGGAGAGCTGATGGTATTTCTTGCGTAGCCAGATGCTCTAGAATTTCTGGAGGGAGTAGAGATATCAGGGCTACTAGTGAAGAAAATCACCCCTAAAGCTATCACTATTACAATCAATAAGGCGAGCACCACCTTACGGTCAGATTTCTGAAGATAGAAGAACTCGCGCATCATAAAATGCCAAACTGATGGAGGAATATCAGGATGATGCAGAGTGGTACGATAAAACGAATGGTGAATCGCCACACACGGAAAAGAGAGACGCCAATCGTTCCTCCATTCGTAAACTCATCTCTTATCAGCTTTTCATTCACAAACCATCCCAGCATGATACTCGTCAGGAATGCACCAGCGGGCAGCATCAGTTGGGCAGTCAGGAAATCACAGAAGTCCATCAGCGACAAGCCGAAAAGCTGTAACCCAGTATAAGCACCAACGGAGAACGAACAGAATATAGCCAGCAGCGCACAGGCGGAGGTCAGAATCCAGGCTGCACGTTGGCGTGAGATTTTCAGTTCCTCATGAAAAAAGACCGTACCGATCTCATGCATAGAGACTGTGGAGGTCAGCGCTGCAAACACCAAAAGTGCATAAAACATAATAGAGATGACATAACCCACCACGGGCATCCCACCAAATGCCTGTTGGAACACATTCGGCAGTGTGATAAAGATCAATGACGGACCACTGTCTGGTTGTACGCCTACAGAGAAGGCTGCAGGGAATATCATCAGACCAGCCAGAATGGCAATTCCAGAGTCGAGCAATGCGATCTGTGTGGCAGAACCCAACAAATAAGTATCGCGCTTAAAATATGAACTATAAGTACACAGACAAGCCGTACCCAGACTCAGTGAGAAGAAAGCCTGTCCCAAGGCCTCAAGAAACACATCCGTACTTACTTTAGAGAAGTCTGGTTTTAGCAAAAACGAGATTCCCTTTTCTGCACCAGGCAACAGGCAAGAAGCCACAACAATGATGATCAACAACAGCAAGAGTAACGGCATCAGCAGTTTGGAAACCTGTTCTATGCCCTTATTCACGCCACGAGACACCACGAGATGTGTAATCAACACAAAGCCCACAGCCCACAGACAAGGCCAGAACGGATCGCTTGAGAAAGACTTGAAGTAGTTGATGACATAAGCTGCATCACCATTCAGCTTTCCTGCAAACGAAGCAAACAGATACTGAAGACACCAGCCTGCCACAACGGCATAGAAGCCTAGGATAATCGTAGATGTCAGAATACCCAGATAGCCGATAAAGCGCCATCTTCGATGCCCCATACTCGCATAGGCACGAGCTGCATTCGACTGTGCATGGCGACCTATAATAAACTCGCTCACCATACCTGGAATACCCAGCAGTAATACACATCCGAAATAAACCAGGATAAAAGCCGCTCCCCCATTCTGACCTGTCATAAAGGGGAAACGCCACACATTACCCAAGCCTACTGCAGAACCTGCCGTAGCAAGGACTATGGCTATCTTACTGCCGAATACGCCTCTTCCCTCCATTTAAAGCAGTCCGAACTGATGCAGGAAAATAAACAAAATACAAATGGGGCACACGTATTTCACCAGGAAGAGGTAAATATGGAAGAGGCCGCCATTATCAAGTGTTCCCCTGTTGGTGAATTCATCACGCACAATCTTATGAGGTACGAACCAACCAATCAAGATGCAGGTCAGGAAGCCCACGATAGGCAACAGCAACTGTCCTGTTACAAAGTCAAACAGATTGAACAGTGACAAACCAAAGAAATGGTATTGTTCGACAGCACCAATAGAAAGGGAACAGAAGATACCTAAGAATATGCAACAGACGGTTACAATAAGCGCTGCTAATTTACGGGTAGTACCCAGCTCTTCCTCAATAAATGCCGTACTCACCTCATGAAGCGACATCAGTGATGTCAAAGCAGCCATAGACAATAGGATATAAAATAGTACTGATATGAAATAGCCGAGAGTAGGAATGGCACTAAAGGCTTGCTGGAACACATTGGGTAAAGTAATGAAAATCAATGAGGGGCCGCTGTCTGGATTCACGCCTACTGCGAAAGCTGCAGGGAAGATAACCAGTCCTGCAAGCAGTGCCACCAAAAAGTCGATGATACCAATCTGTATGGCAGAACCCGGCAGATTGGTATGCTTAGAGAAATAACTGGCATACGTACAGATACATCCCATGGCAATGCTGAGTGAGTAGAATGACTGTCCTAAAGCAGCTAGAAACACATCGCCATTTACCTTTGTAATATCCGGATTAAGCAAGAACTCAATACCTTTATTTGCCTTGGGCAACATACAGGAGGCCACCACGATGATCAACAACAAGAAAAACAAGATAGGCATCATCAGCTTCGAAGCCTTCTCAATACCGTCACGTACGCCATTCTCTACAATCAGATAAGTGGCCAGAAGGATCAGGAATGTCCAGAACACAGGTTTGACAGGATTCTGAGAAAAGGTCTCAAAATAAGAATTGATATATGCAGGATCGCCTTGCAATTTACCCAAAAGAGAAGCCCATACGTATTCGAGGCACCATCCTGAAACTACTGCATAGTAACTTGAAA
The DNA here is from genome assembly GCA_900315695.1 of uncultured Prevotella sp. Lineage (GTDB taxonomy): Bacteria > Bacteroidota > Bacteroidia > Bacteroidales > Bacteroidaceae > Prevotella. The sequence continues at coordinate 7,366 of ONAE01000073.1, forward strand.
TGAGGAAACCTGTCAACACGCCCATATAACCTATCAATGTCCAAGCAGAACCACCAGATATCTTGCTGAAAGCCCGTGCCGTATTACATTGTCCACTACGGCCAATGATAAACTCACTGATCATACAGGGGATGCCAAGCAACAATACACAGAAGATGTAGATGATAATAAACACAGCACCACCATTCTGGCCCGTCATAAAGGGGAAACGCCAAATATTACCCAAGCCAACAGCAGAACCTGCCGTTGCTAGAATTACACCAAGTTTACTCCCGAAACTTGCTCTTTCCAGTTTAGACATATGCACTTTTCTCATATTTCGTTGCAAAAGTATAAATTATTTCTTAATTTTGCAGCTAAAATTCAAATAATTATGCAATATTTGTTTCATTTGTTGAAAAAATACCCGTTTTCCACCTTCTGTATCACACTGATATGGATACTTTCCTTTGTTCCATTTTTCCCAGAAACCCCACTCGATGACGTGGACTTCATCGACAAATGGGTACACATTGTCATGTATGGTGGCACATTCCTTGTCGTCTGGATAGAATATATCAGGAAACACAAATCTCCCGACTACGAGAAACTCTTTTTCTGGGCATGGCTGATACCTGTCACCATGAGTGGCATCATCGAACTGCTACAAGAATACTGTACAGGAGGAACTAGAAGTGGAGAATGGCTTGATCTGGCAGCAAATAGCGCAGGCATTACCCTTGCCGCTGTCATCGGTCTGCTGCTGATTTGTTTTCTTCCCAGGAAATAAAGGGGCATTTAGTCAGATAGGCATTATAATAACGGTGGTCACCCGTGACCTCCTCTCCGATAAAATCGGGTTTTTCATAGGGTTCATCTTCTGACTGAAGCTCTACTTCTGCCATTACCAACCCTTCATTATCGCCATGAAACTCATCGACCTCGAAGGTATGTGAACCACTCTTCACCAGATAACGTACCTTGTCGATGCTGCCTGGTTCACAAAGTTTCATCAGTTCCTGAGCCTCATCGAGCGTTATCTCCTTCTCGAACTCATAACGGCTCATACCTTTCCCATCTGAAGGACCTTTGATGGTGAGGTATCCGCGGTTGTCACGGATACGCACCCTGACGGTACGTCCGTGACTACTGCAGATGTAACCTTGTTGGATGTGGCTGCTACTGAAAGCCTGCCTTTTGTAATCTGCATGACGGACAAGGAACTTACGTTCTATCTCCAGTCCGCTCATACTTTAAGCAACAATCCAGATAGAGTAGATCACAAACAGGATAGCCAGTACAATCAGTACACCGAAGATCCACTCCAGAATCTTCTTGCCACCTTCTTCCTGTTTCTTCTCATAAGCCACTTTCTTAGCGGTTGACTTTGATGCTTTTGCAATTTGTGCCATAATTATCTATTTTGTTTAATGTTTAACTTTCTTCGTCATTCACAGGGAACTCCATCAGGTATGCCTTGATAAACTCGTCGATCTTTCCATCCATCACGCCATCAACATCTGTTGTCTGATAGTTGGTACGATGATCCTTTACACGACGATCATCAAAGACGTAGGAACGAATCTGACTACCCCACTCGATCTTTTTCTTGCCAGCCTCAATCTTTGCCTGAGCCTCCAGACGCTTCTTCATGGCGCGATCATAGAGCTGCGACTTCAGCAACGTCATAGCACGCTCCTTATTCTTAGGCTGGTCACGAGTCTCCGTATTCTCAATGAGGATCTCTTCTTCCTCACCCGTATCAGGATCCGTGTACCAATAGCGCAGACGGACACCCGACTCTACCTTGTTCACATTCTGTCCACCAGCACCTGAGGAACGGAACGTATCCCAAGATAGTTTGGCAGGATCGACATACACCTCGATGGTATCGTCCACCAACGGGGACACAAACACAGAAGCAAAGGATGTCATGCGCTTACCCTGAGCATTGAAAGGTGATACACGTACCAGACGATGCACGCCATTCTCCGATTTCAGATAACCATAGGCATAGTCACCACCTTCTATCTGCATCGTCACACTCTTGATACCAGCCTCATCGCCGTCGAGCAAGTTAGAGATCGTCACCTTATAGCCATGAGCCTCGGCCCAGCGCATATACATACGCATCAGCATCGAGGCCCAGTCCTGTGCCTCAGTACCACCGGCACCAGAGTTAATCTTCAGGACTGCCTCCATCGGGTCTTCCTTCTGTCGAAGCATATTCTTCAGCTCCAGATCCTCGATAGCTTTGATGGCTTTGGCATAGTCGGCATCTACCTCTTCCTCTGTCACCATCTCGTCCTTATAGAAATCGAAGGCCAGCTGCAGTTCGTCAGCCATCGTCCGTACTTCCTTATAGCCATCAAGCCATTTCTTGATGCCCTTCACTTTCTTCATCTGCTCCTCAGCACGCTGACGGTCTTCCCAGAAGTCAGGTGCCTGTGTACGGAGGTCTTCCTCCTCGTATTCTATCTTTTTCTTATCAATTTCCAGATAGCGGTGCAGCGCATCGGCGCGTTCCAGCACATCCTTCAGTTGGTCTTGTGTAATCATCTGTCAAATCTAAACTTTTAATTACTCTGCATACATCGCATCGATCTCCCTGGCGTAGTTCTGGTTCAATACACGACGCTTGATCTTTAGTGTGTTCGTCAGCTCACCACGCTCCATGGTAAAGTTATTGGGCAGCAAGGTAAAGCGTTTGATCTGCTCATAGTGAGCCAACTGCTGCTGCAGAGTATCGATACGCTCTTTCATCATCGCATTGATCTTCGGATCAGCACAGAGCTGCTCACGGGTCTTGAAGGGAATCTGATGCTCACGGGCATACTCCTCAAGCAATGAATAGACGGGGATAATCAATGCCGACACGAACTTACGCTGGTCTGCAATAATACAGATCTGGTCGATGTACTTATCTACCAAGAGCTTCGACTCAATCATCTGCGGAGCAATATACTTTCCGTTAGAAGTCTTATACAGATCCTTGATACGCTCCTTCAAGAAGAGCTCTCCATCCTTCAGATAGCCAGAGTCGCCCGTACGGAAATAACCGTCTTCCGTGAAGGCTTGTTTGGTCAGATCCTCACGGTTATAGTAGCCTCGGGTAATCGTCGGGCCCTTCAGCAGTACCTCTCCCTCGTCGCTGATCTTGATATCGATACCCTCAATGGGAATACCGACACCTCCGACAGTGAATGGCTCACCCAGGTGATTACAGCTCACGGTAGCCAGACTCTCTGTCAAGCCATAGCCCACAATCATATTCAGCCCGATGGCATGCACGAACTCCTCCACCTTCGGATTCACGGTGGCGCCAGCTGTCGGGAAGAAATGGGCATTCTCAAGGCCCAACTCCTTACGCACCAGTGAGAACACAGTGCGATTCAGCATCTCGTATTCCAGATGCAGGGCCAACGGCGGACGCTTGCCCTTCGACAGATAGTCGATATTATGTCTCTTACCTACGTTCAGGGCATGCTGGAAGAGCTTACGCTGTACAGCACTGGCACTCTCAATCTTCTCTAAGACACCCATATAGACCTTCTCCCAGAAACGGGGTACTGACGACATACAGGTGGGGTGCATCTCTTTCATCGACTGCTGCACCTCCTGAGGATAGGTGTTCACAATCAGACGAGCACCCTCAGTGAGACACAGAATCTTCCAGCCTTTCTCGAAGATATGGGTGAAGGGCAGGAAGTTCAACACCCTGTCATTTTCATCCACTGGTACACACTTACCATTAGCCACCATAGCGGCATAATACTGTCCACAGGTCAGGATCACGCCCTTTGAGTCGCCTGTCGTACCACTGGTATAGAGGATATTGGCAATATCATCCATCGAGGCCTGCGCCTGCAACTGCTCCACTTCCGACTGACGTGGATAATTCTCGCCCAACTTCAGGAAGTCGTCGAAATACATCGCATTGGTATCCTGAGCCGCGATCCTCACGTTATGATCAAAGACGATGATGCGCTCTAATGTCTGACACATCGACACCACACGGCGTGCCTTGTCATACTGCTCCTGCTCACCCACGAAGAGGAATCTTATCTTCGCGTCGCTGATCATAAACTGGATCTGCTGTTCTGAGCTGGTGGCATAGAAGGGGATGGTGACAGCGCGGACACCCCACGCACCAAAGTCGCAGAAGAGATACTGAACAGAGTTCTGTGAGAACACGCCAATATTCTCCTGTACCTTCACGCCAAGGTTCAAGAGAGC